>JAKFCH010000289.1:0-24740 GCA_036676765.1 Deltaproteobacteria bacterium | reverse complement strand
CGCGGCGTCGGAGGGCGTCGGGGGGCTTTGCGCGCCATGTCACCCCGAACGCCGCAGTCCCGACACAGTGGGGGGGCGAACGCCGCACGCGGAGTGGCATGAGGTGCTTCTCGGCCCGAATTGCCCCTGTCTGGCCCCGGTTTGGTGCCCCGGCGGCTCGCGGCGCGGCGTTCGACCCGGCACTGTGCGCCGACTGCGGCGTTCGACCCCGCATTGTGTGGCGGGCGGCTCGGTGCGGCGCCCGCCGTGCCGGCAGGCCCGAAGTGGCCCGAAGCTACCCCCCATACCCCGCGATCACCGGCCCCGAAACGACGGGATCCACCACCCGCCCATCCACCTCCACGGAGAACGGCTCCGTGAAGCCGGGGGCCACCCGGAGGTCCCACGAGCGGCGGAGGGGGCGCCACCGGGGGCGCACGGCGAACCGGCCGGGGGCGCGCCCGAGCACGGCGTACCGGCCGCCGTCGTAGACGACGACGTGGTCCGCCGAAAGGAACACGCCGCGGCGCTCGCCGGGCGGCTGGCGCCGCCCCACGCGCGCGCGGTGCCACGCGGGGTAGGCCAGCCACAAGGTGGGAAACGCCATCAGGAGCTGCAGGCTCAGGAAGGACTCGACGGGATCGCCCACGAAGGTGCCGGCGTACAGCGCGGTGGCCCAGCGGTACGTCACGACGGCGTAGAGGCCGAGCATCATCACCGCGGACGCGGCGAGATACCCCATCCACGACGAATCGGCCTGCCGGAGATCGAGCGTCTGCCAGAACACCGTGCCCGGCGGCAGCGGCGTGGAGGCGTCGGTCAGGGCCCGGACGGCCGGATCCACGTCCGCGGCCAAGGCACCCACAATCTCGGTCAACGTGCTTCCGACCAGAGCAGGCGCCCCTCCGCGGGGTCGGGCAGCCAGGCCGCGGCCTGCTGCTCGCCCTGGACCCACTGGAGGAACGCGGTGGTCGTGGTGGCGATGATCGGGTGCGCCACGTCCTCGGCGAGGAAGGGCGGCTCGCAGTCGTCGAAGACCGGCAGCATCTCGCACGCGTCGGAGAACGTGTAGTGGCCGGCCCCCTCGAGCTCCCCGAGCATCCGCGGGGTGACGGCGAGGCCCTCGTAGAGGGGGGTCACCTGGGTGTCCATCGGGGTGAGGGTGTCGAGGCTGCCCCCGAGGAACAACGTGGGGACCGCGATGTCCGCGAGCCCCCCCACGAGCACCTCGTAGCCGGCGGGCGCCATCGGCACGGCGGCCCACACCCGCGGGTCGCCGCGATCGAGGGTGGTTGCGCCGGCGTCGGCCATCGCCGCCGCGAAGTCGCCGCAGAGCCAGTCGCCGTGCGCCGCGCACCACTCCGCCGAGGCGGCCGCGTCGAGCGTGGCGCCCGCCACCGCGAGCGTGGTGTAGCCGCCGAAGGAGTGCCCGGCGATGGCGTAGCCGGCGCCCTCGTCGACACACCCGGCGAGCGGGCCGCCGGGCGCGGCCGCCACGTCGACCAGCCAGTCGTAGGCCGCCACGGCGTCGAGCGGACGGCGCAGGATGAGCTCCCCGCGAGACGCGCTCTCGTCGAACACGGTGTTGCCGGTGTGATCGGGGGCCACCACGACCCAGCCGTGCGTCGCGAGGTGCTCGGTGAGGAAGATCGACTGGAAGCGCACGCCGCCGTTGCCGTGGGAGAACACGAGGACCGGCCGCGGGGCGGAACAATCCGGCACGGCGTACTCCCGCGCGGCGCCCTCGAGCAGGTCGTCGTAGCGGTAGGGGTCGCTCCCCGCGGAGGTGGCGGGAAACCACGTCTGCACGGTGAAGCCGAGGCCGTTGTCGTCGGTGAACGTGGCCTCCTCCGTGCCCGCGATCCACGGGCCGGGGGCGTTCGGCGCGAGGTAGGCCGACGGGTCGGCCCCGGTGTCGTCGACGGAAGGGGCGCAGCCGAGCAGGACGAACCACATGGAGCCTCCGACCGGCCCTCGCGGCCCGTCGACAGGCCCTTATTGCGGGGGGAGCGCGGGCGCGCGCCCGTGTCGGCGACGGAGCCGTCGCGGTCCGCTTCGGCGACCCCGCCCCGCAGCGGCCGCGCGTCCGCGCGCGGTCCGGCTGCCCCCTCCCAATTCGTGTCAATCCTCTTCCGGCGGCGCGTCCAGCTCCTCCCGCACCTTCGTCGGGCGGTCCACGAGGAAGCCGAGCACGTCGTCGCGGCTGCACGGGATCTCCGCGCGCGGATCGGCCTCGCAGTCCGCCGCGATCGCGGCCGCGGTGGCCAGGGCGTAGCCGTGCAGATCCGCCTGTGTCCACTCGGCGAGCACGGCCTCCACGCGCTCGTAGAGGCGCGCGCGGCACGCCGGCCCCCGCCCGCACAACACGAGCAGCCGCCCCTCCCACCCGCTGTGGACCGGCACGTTCACGTCGGTGAACGCCTGGTCCTGCCCCCACGGGACGAGGTGCCACCGATTTGCGTCGGGCGCGTGGTAGAGCAGGAAGTTGTTGGCGGCCCGGGTGTAGGCGTCCCAATTGCCGGCGAGCAGGTCGATGGCGAGCGTCGTGAGCAGCACGTCGACGTCGAAGCGGGTCTCCAGCACGTCGAGGATGTCCGCCGGCGTGCTCTCCTCGAGCACCTCGATGATCGCCTCGATGTCGGTCGGCGCGAGCGGCACGCCCGCCTCCTGCACCTCGAAGGACGCGTGGCCGGGGCGGAGGTCGGCGCCGTAGCCGCCCTCGTAGAGGTTGCCCTCGTCGTCGTCCTCCCAATGCCGGTCGATGAATTGTTGGTCCATCGTCTCGACCAGGCCGTAGAGCCCGTAGGCTTGGTCGTTGACGGTGAGGCGCACGTAGCCGTGGCGTGGCACCGGCACGCCGAACGTGCGGTAGAGGTGGTACGCGACGTGCTCCTTGAGCATCGACTTGTCCTGGAGCATGTTGTTCAGCGTCAGGCGTCGCAGGCCGTAGAAGCGTTGGTCGCCGCGCCACTCGTGCACGTCGATCTTCAGCGAGGGCTTCCCCGCGAAGGTGCGCAGCGTCATGTTCCCCTTGAGCTGCACCCCCACGTCCCAACGCTCGCTCCCGTAGGCGAGCGTGGCGTGCACGTCGGTGTCCGGATCGGCCTCCAGGGCGGCCATGTCGGCGTCGGTGAGGGTGAGGCCGAGCTCGTGGATGCTCCCCTCCGCCCAGAGGAACTCGGACAGGGCCGGATCCTCGTCCACCTCGGGTGCGTCGTCGGCGGGGCGCGGGAAGTCCACCACCGGGGGGCCACCGGTGGGGCGGTGACGGGGCGCGTCCCCCACGGTCTCGAGCGTTTGCTCGTCGGGAGTGGCGTTCGGATGGGGATCCACGCACCCAGCTACCAATATCCAGAGTGGCAACACGCGCGACCCCCGCCGTTGGTGAGCACAGACCCAACGTAGGAACGGGGCCCGCGCGGGCGTGTCACCTTCGGTCGGGCCCCAGGCCCGCGGTCACGAAGGGTCACAGCCCGCGGAGCGCGAGCCAGGACCGCAGCCGCCACGGGCGGTCCACCCGCGCCTTGAAGCCGGGGGTGTGCGCCGTGGAGGCCAGCGCCTCGTCCCAATGCTGCTTCGCCGCGCGCTTGTCGCCCCCGGCCGCGGCCGCCCGGCCCGCCTTGAACCAGGCCTCCGCCGAGGAGGCGTGGATGGTCGTGGCGCGCTCGTACGCCGTCAGCGCGGCGCCGGCCTTTCCGATGGACATGTAGTGGTCGCCGAGGCGCACCAGGGGCTCGCCGTAGCGGAGATCCTTCCGCAGCGAAAGCGCGCGCTCGATCGAGGCCCGCCCGGGCTCGGTCTCGCCGAGCCGGAGCTGCGCGAGCCCCATGTAGTAGCTGGCGAGGGCGATCTCGGGGTGCCGGCGCACGACCTCCTCGAGCAGGGCCTTCGCCTCGGTGGGGCGCCGCGCGACGAGGAGCCCGGCCAGCTCGGTGCGGTGGTCGGTGTGGTGGGGGTTCATCCCGAGCTCCGCGCGCAGCGTCCGGATGCGCGACCACGTCCGGAAGGGCGCCCCCACGTCGGGCATCCGCCCGAGCCAGAGCGTGCCGCCGCCGAACCAGAGCGCGAGCACCACGACAACGCCGAGCAGCGGACTGCCGGTGACCTGCGAGACGACGATGTAGGTGAGCCAGGTCTTCATCGGGCGCGGACGATAAGGCACGCGCGCGGCGCCGTCCATCCTCGGCCGGGGGGAAGATCGCGGCGGCGGGATCCGGCCGCTACGAGACGCGGTCCGCCTGGGTCGAGACCGGCGCCTTGCCCACGCACGTCCGGCAGATGTCCTTCTTGAACTCGCCACGGAGCAGCTCGCGCCGGGTCGCGCGGTAGTCGGTCCGCGCCCAGAGCGTGTCGAGGCGGGTGGTGGCGAGATCGCCCCAGTCCGCGACCCCGTGGTAGTCGTTGGGGCAAAGCTTGAGCTTGCCCCACGCGTCGATCACGATCGTGCTCGCGGGGGCGTGGCAGCTCGACATGTGGAGCTCCTTCGCCCCGAACGGGACGGTGCCGCCGCGGTCGAAGGGCGCGGTCACGTCGTCCTGGACGCGCCGCACGACGAAGTGCCGCCGGAACGTCCACCACGGGAGGGCCGCGCGGGTCCTCTGGAAGGCGTCGGACTCCGCGGTCTCGAGCGTCACGACGAACAGGCTCACGCCGGCGTCGAGCAGCGCGCGGGCCCGCTCGGGGGAGAGGGCGTCCCCGTTGGTGTAGAGGACGATGCGCGCCATCGGCAGGCGCCGCTTGGCCTCGGCCATGAGGCGGGGCAGGCGCGCGTCGAGCAGCGGCTCGCCGAAGAAGTGGGGGGAGAGGCGCCCGCGGAACCCCATGGCGGCGAGCTGATCGAGGATCGAGACGAAGAGTGCCTCGGGCATCTCGTGGTCGGGGCGTGGGTCCACCGAGACGGGGCAGTAGTGGCACCCGCGGTTGCAGGCGCTGTTCGTCTCGATGTCCACGCGATGGAACCGGTCGGGCACGACCCAGCGGCGGAGGGGCGTCTCGATCGCCTTGAGCGAGTCGAGCGCATCGAGGAGGAGCGACATTGGGCCGGGATCGTAGCGCGGCGCGAGCGCGTCCGGACGAGGCTTGACCGGCCGATGACGTGCGGCCCCGGATCGTCCGTACCCGCGCTACACTCGCGCCGCCCGGAGCCCCCCTGGTCCTCTCGTGTTGATCGCGCTCGCCTGCGTCGCGGCCTTCGTGGCCGGCCTCGTCGACGCCGTGGCCGGCGGCGGGGGGCTCATCCAGCTCCCGGCGTTGCTGGTGTTGTTTCCCGACGCGCCGGTGCCCGCCCTGCTCGGCACCAACAAGGTCGCGAGCATCTCCGGCACGGCGGCCGCGCTCCTGCGCTACGCCCGCAACCGTGTCCCCATCCCGTGGCGCGCCGTGGGGCCCGCCGCCGTCGCCGCCTTCGTGGGCAGCTTCGCGGGCGCCCGCCTCGCGACGCACCTCCCCGCCGAGCTCATGCGCCCCGTCGTCGTGGTGCTGCTCGCCGGCGTGGCGGCATTCACGTTCCTGCGCAAGGACTTCGGGGCCCTCGCGCGCGACCCCCATCCGGCCTCCCTGCCCGCTGCGATCCTGATGGGCGCGGTGCTCGGCGCCTACGACGGCTTCTTCGGGCCCGGCACCGGCACGTTCCTGCTCTTCGGCTTCATCGCGCTGCTCGGGCTCGACTTCCTGGGCGCGTCCGCCTCGTCGAAGGTCGTCAACGTAGCCACGAACCTCGCCGCCATCCTCGCGTTCGCGTGGGCGGGCCACATCTGGTGGGAGACCGCCCTGCCCATGGCCGCCTGCAACATCGCCGGCTCGCAGGTGGGGAGCCGCCTCGCCCTCGTCCGCGGCGCGCCGTTCGTGCGGCGCCTGTTCCTCGGCGTCGTCCTCCTGTTACTCGGACGCATGACCTGGGAGGTGATCGGATGATCCTGCTCCTGCTGGCCCTCGGTTGCCCCGCGTTCACACTCTCCGGCGCCGCCACGGTGATCGACGCCTGCGCCGCCGATCCCGAGTGGTGCATCACGTGTGACGACGCCGCCGACTGCGCCTTCACCGGCAACCCGTGCACCGAGACCGTCTACTGCGCCCACGCGGACGCGCAGATCCCGGTCATCCAGATCGGGTGCGATCCGGCGGTCGAGTACACGTGGCCCGATCCGGAGTCCTGCGCCTGTGTCGCCGGGGCTTGCGCCGCGACACCGTAGCCCCTTCGGTGGGTAGGCTCGGAAAGTCGGCCTCGAACGCGGGCGGTGTCTAGGTACACCCGCATGTCCGAAGCCCATCTCCCTCCGCTGTACGCCCGCTGGATGGACGCCCATCTCGGCGGCCACATCCCCGAAGAGACCCGCGCCACCTGCACCAACTGCGCCATGGCCCCACCGAAGGGCGAGCCGATGGGGCCCGGCCAGTTCGATCCCACCACGAAGTGTTGCACCTACGTCCCCCGCCTGCCCAACTTCCTCGTCGGCGCCGTGCTCGCCGACGAGGACCCCGAGACCGCGCCGGGCCGCGCCACCATCGAGGGCCGCCTGCTCGCCGGGGTGGGCGTCTCGCCGCTCGGGCTCGCCCGGCCGCCCGCATGGGAGCTCGTGTATCGCCACGGTGTCGTCCGCTCGGACTCCGCGTTCGGACGTACCCGATCCTTGCGCTGCCCCCATTTCCTGCCGGATGGCCGATGCGGCATCTGGCGCCACCGCGAGGGGGTGTGCACCACGTGGTTCTGCCGCCACGACCGGGGTGCCGTGGGGTTCGCCTTCTGGGAGGCGCTCGGTGCCTTCCTCAACGTGCTCGAGCGCGCGCTCTCCTACGACGCGGTGCTGGCGCTCGGCCTCGACGGCGAGGCCCTCCGCCGCGTCGTGGACGGCCCCCCGGCGGTCGACGGCCCGGCCCTCGACGGCCACCAGAGCGCGGCCGTGCGGCGGCGCACCTGGGGCGTGTGGTACGAGCAGGAGCGTGAGCTCTACGTCGCGACCGCCGCGCGCATCGAGCGGATGAACTGGGAGGAGGTGCGTCGCGCCGCCGGGCCCGAGGCCGAGGCGCACGGGCGGCACGTGCGCGAGGCCTGGGAGGCCCTCGTGTGGCGCACGATCCCCGAGCGGCTCCGGCTCGTGACGCTCGGGAGCCTCACCATCGGCCCGGAGATCGCCGCGATCGTGACACACCGGGGCTACGACCCCATCGAGGTGCCGAGCCGGCTCCTGCCGCTGCTCGCCCGCTTCGACGGCCGCCCGACCGACCTCGTGCGCGACGAGCTCGCGCGGGAGGGGGCGCCGATCGACACGGCCCTCGTCCAGCGGCTCGTGGATTGGGAAGTGTTGGTGGGGGCGTAGGAGCGGGGGCCCGGCCGGGGCGGGGGGGGGGGCGGGGGCGGTGACGTGCCGGTCCGGCGGCCTGATTGTAGGCGAGCGGCCCGCCGTCGGGTACTTGCCCGCGAAACTGTGGCTGGTGGGCGTGCGCCGGGATCCGCCGCCCGCATCGCCGCCTTCGACCACGGGCGGGATAGGCTTCGCCGAGGAGTACTGATGCGCCCGAAGCTCTGGGAGGACACGTCACCGGCGGCGGAGCGCGTGTTGATCGAGGGCTACCGCCGCATGTCGCCCGCACGGAAAGCCGGCCAGGTCGCGTCGCTGACTCTGGCGGTTCAGCAGCTCGCCCTGGCTCGCCTGCGGGCTGAGTCGCCTGATGCCTCGGAGCATGACCTCCGCGTGGAGCTCGCGGCCCTCTGGCTGCCCGAGGAGCTGCTGCGGCGCGTCGTCGCCCGTCAACGCGCGCACGACAGGTAGGGGAGGCCTCTTGCTCGCCGAGCCCATCCAAATCGCCCTGAAGGTTGGCGGCACGCTCGACGCACTGGGCATCCCCTCCGTGCTTTCGCCTACCACGAACCGCCCGGCCCGCCATACAAACCCACGTCGCTCCGGCTCCCGTCCACGTCGAACCAGGTCGGCTCTCCGGCGTCGATGAGCAAGCTGTCGGCGCTCAGTCGGAGGTCGTCGGGAAAGTCGACGAACCGCGGATCCACGGCGTAGGGGACATCCGCGGTGATCGTGCAGGTGTCGGCCGCGTTGTTCCAGAAGTTGGTGTAGTAGACGGTGAGGGCGCCGTCGTCTCCCCGCACACCGCACGGCGAGTCGAGGACGACGGAGTTCCACAGGTAGGAACTCGGGTCCACGGACGTCACGTCGAGGCCGGCCTCAGTGCCGACGATGACGCTGTTGGTGATTTTCATCGTCATGTACCGGACGTCGATGCCGGTCGCGCCGCTCGCGTAGACGTTGGAGAGGAGGACACGCTGGGAGGTGTCGTCCACCGTGGACTCCGCCGCGTAGATCCCGGCGATGCCGCCCGAGAAGGACGAGCGCTCCGCCCGGAGCTCGCCGTGGAGGGAGTAGAACGCATAGCCGCCCGCGCAGGTGAAGGCGGATCGGTCGATGGTGGCCGAGTTGTGTTGGTAGATGCCGTAGAGGCCCGCGTCACAATCGACGTTCAGGCGCTCCCCGGTGAGGCCACCGCCGCTCGAGTAGATTGCCATTCCCTCGGAGGTCGTGGCATTGCCCGCGATTGTGAGCCCGTCGGCGGTGACGAACGCATCCCCCGCGTAGATCACCGCGAAGGCCTCGCCATTTCCCGCGAGGACCACGTCCTCCAGGCGAAGGGACGACTGGTAGACGGTGATCGCGGAGGCCAGCGAAGGGTTGTGACCGCCCCGGATGGTGACACCCGCGAGGCGGGTGTCGAGGCGCTCGCCCGAGGCGACACGCACGACCGTTCCACTCAGATCCCCGTCGATGATCGTGGCCGCCGATCCGTCCACCCCGTGGATGTCGAGGGACTTCGCCCGATAGTCGATCCGCTCGTGATAAGTGCACGCGTTCAGCGCGATGCTGTCCCCGCTCACCGCGGCGTCGATCGCCGCCTGGATGGTGCGGAAATCCCCGCCCCCCTCACAATCCACGACCCAATCGTGTGCTTGGGAGGATGTGTCCGGCTCCGACCCTGTGTCCACGTCGTCCGCGTCGGGCCGGCCGTCGCGCTCGCCGCAGGCGAGCATCATCAACATCGTGGAGAGCATCACCACCCTCCCGCCAGGGACTTCCGGCCGCCGTAGGCGCCCACGTCGTTCCGGGTCCCGTCGGGGTCGTCGTGGACATCCTCGGTCAGGCCGGCGTCGATGCACGGGCTCCCGGGGGCGAGCGTGTAGTCGCCCGAGGCCGCGTCGGTGAACAGGGGATCGCCGGCGAAATTGCCGTCGTTGCCCGACCACGTGGCGCCGTCACACGACTCGTCCACGACGTTCCAGAGGGCGTTGTAGCGGGGGGCGAGCCCGGAGGTGGTGGGGTCCGCGTCGATGGCGCAGCGGCCGTTCAGGAACACGTTCGCCTCGACCACGGGGTCCTGCACCCCGACCAGGGTGAGGGTGCCGTCGATCACCGAGTTGCGCAGGACGGCGGTGCCGAACGTGATGTACACGCCTTCTCCGCCGGTGAAGATGTCGTTCTCCATCGTGACCACATCGGTGGCGTGGTCCTCCTCGTTGATCACCACCACGAGCCCGTCGAGGCGCGACCGCTGGAGGCGGCCGGTCGCGTGTTCCCAGTACAGCGAGGTCCCCCCCGCGCACGTCACGTCGGAGCTGTCGATCAGCGCCGACGCGTGGCCGAGATACATCCCCTGCGCGCCGCCGTCGCAGTCGATGTCGAGGCCCGTGCCGTCGAGCGCGCCCCGGTAGGTGGTGACGGCGGCGCCGCCCTCGGTCACGGTGTTGCCCGAGAAGGTCACGTCCCGAAGGGCGATGTCACCGGAGTGGCTGTACAGGAGAGCCGCCCCGCGATTGCCGGTGATGTGGACATCCTCGAGTCGGAGCCTGGAGAGGTCGACGAACACCGCCGCGCCGTAGTCCGCCTCCACGCCGCCCGTCAGCGTGAACCCGATCAGCGCGGTGCCGTCCCCCTCGCCGCCCTGGGCGACGACGACGGGGCCCGCTCCCCCCGCGTCGATGATGGTGTCGGCCGGTCCCGAGGTGGCCCGGAGCGTGACGGTCCTGCCGCGGAAGTCGACCTGCTCGGCGTAGGTGCACGGGGCGACGTCGATCACGTCCCCATCCACGGAGGCCGAGATGGCCTCGGCGAGCGTGACGTAGTCGCCCGCTCCTCCGCATTCGACCACGACACTCTTCGGGGCGGCGATGGCTGGCGCGGTGGCCTCCGGCCAGCCAGCATGCGGGCGGGCCGAGCACGCCAGCAGTAACAAGAAATACATTTGGATCACGCCGGTGCCCGTCTGAGTAGACCAAACATGCCACAAATCCGTGTCTCCATTTGTATCGTGGCCGCCGATTGTAACGCGCATGTACCGGATGCACGCGGATGAGGCTCCTTCCGACGCGCAGGACACCCCGCGCCCCAAGCACGGCTATGAAGACTGTGAGCGTCCGGATTGCAGGTCCGGGGCGCAAGAGCGCGGCCTCCCGCTGCACACACCACAGACTGCACGAGATCCCACGTGAACAACATCATCAAGCACGGCACCGGCATGGCGACTCCCTGGCTGCTGGCCCTCCTGCTCTCCGGCTGTGTCGGCGAAATCAAGCCCGAGGACACCGAGTCCGACTCGCTCTCCGACCCGGGCCTCGTGGAGAGCCTCGACTCCAGGGCGGTATCCCCGGCGCACCACGCGACCGGCGACACGGGCGACACCTTCGACACGGACGTCGACGGCTCCCCGACGCCGGACACGGGCGACACCGGCGCCGACACCGGCGCCGACACGGGTGCCGACACCGGCACCGACACCGGCACCGACACGGGTGTCGACACGGGCGTCGACACCGGCGCCAGCGAGTGTATCGACGGCAGCCCGTTGGCCAGCGGCCCGGTGCTGCTCACCGCGGCGAGCTTCGCGGTGCTCGGCGGCTCGACCGTGACGAACCTCGGCGCCACCGTGCTCACCGGTGACCTCGGGCTCTCCCCCGGCAGCGCGATCACGGGCTTCCCCCCGGGCCTCGTCGTCGGGACGACGAGCGCCTCCGACGCCGTCGCCATCCAGGCGCAGGTCGACCTCACGGCGGCCTACATCGACGCGGCCACCCGCTCGGGTGCCACCCCGCTGCCGGAGGACATCAGCGGGCTGAGCCTCGTGCCGGGGGTCTACTCGGTGAGCTCGTCCCTGCAGATCGCCTCGGCGGATCTCACGCTGGACGGCGGCGGCGATCCCAACGCCACCTGGATCTTCCAGATCGGGAGCACGCTCACCACTGCCTCCGACGTCGAGGTGATCCTCACCGGGTGCGCGGACGCGGCAAACGTGTACTGGCAGGTCGGCACGTCGGCCACGCTCGGCACGGGCACGGACTTCGTCGGCACGATCATCGCGGACCAGTCGATCACCGCCGGGACCGGCGTCACCGTCGACGGCCGCCTCCTGGCGAGCATCGGCGCGGTCACCATGGACACCACCCTCGTCACCGTCCCGTAGCGACCTCGTGTTGCTGCTGCTCCTCGGTTGCGGCCCCGGTGGCGGAGACGACTCCGCCGCCGGCGGCGCCGTGGTCGATGACGAAAGCGCCGACCTCTACGACGACACCCGCGTGCTCGAGGTCGTGCTGACCCTCGACGACGCCGACTGGGCGGCGCTCCGCGACCAGACCCGCAGCATCTGGGACACCTACAGCGGCGATTGCCTCGCCCAACCCTTCGAGAGCCCGTTCGACTGGTATGTCGGCGAGGCCACGGTGGACGGGGTCGCGCTCGGCCCGGTGGGCATGCGCAAGAAGGGGTTCCTCGGCTCGCTCGAGGCCGGGCGCCCCTCCCTCAAGTTGGACCTGGATCGGGTTCGGAGCGGCACCGCGCTGGGTGGGGTCACCCAGCTCACCTTGAACAACGGCCACGAGGATCCCACCGGGCTGCGGACCTGCCTCGCGTACGGGACCTACGCCGCCGCGGGCGTGCCGGCGCCGCGCTGCACGCTCGCCCACGTGACCGTCAACGGCGAGGATCTCGGGGTGTACGCCAACGTCGAGCCGGTGGACGAGGCGTTCCTGTCCCGCCGGGGGTTCTCGCCGGGCGGCGGGCTCTTCGAAGGCATGCTCAGCGACTTCCGCGAGGGCTGGACCGCCACCTTCGACCCGAAGACGGACGCCTCCGACGTTGCCAGCCTCGATCGGGTGAAGGACGCCGTCGCCAGCGGTGACCTCGACACGATCGCCGCGGTCGTGGACCTCGACGACTACCTCGACTTCTGGGCGGCCGAGCTCCTGGTCGGGCAATGGGACGGCTACTCGGCGAACACGAACAACTTCTTCGTCTACGACGACCCCGCGACGGGTCGGATCCGGTTCGTCCCCTGGGGCCCCGACGCGGCGTTCGACCGCGACACCCCCTTCGGCGCGTCGGGGGTCGCCGCCAACGCGGCGCTCGCACGCGCGGTGATGGACGCGCCCGACGGCGAGGCCGCGCGCCGCGCGCACCTGCTGACGATGCTCGACGACGTGTGGGACGGGGACGAGCGGCTCGACGAGGTCGACCGGCTGGCCGACCTCGCCGAGCCCTGGCAGGGGAGCGATTTTCGAGCCGACGTGCGCGCGCTGCGCGCGATCGTCGAGGGCAAGGAGGACACCCTGCGCGCGGCTCTGGACGCGGACCCCTCCGAGCGGAACGGCGCGCTCCGCGACCCGCCGTGCTTCGTCGAGCGCGGCTCGATCGCGGCGACCTTCTCGACGACCTGGGGCACGCTCGACGAGAGCCGGTGGACCACCGGTTCGATGACGCTGGATCTCACCTGGGATGGAGCGGCCGTACCGCTGACACCCGGGGGTGCGGTCGCGGGCGTGCAAGGCGAGGACGCGGTGATCGCGGCCGTCGCGTCGGAATCCGACGGCGGACACTATCTGGCCTACGCGTACTTCCCGGTCGGCGAGATGGCGCCCGGACCGCTCCCGTTCGACTTCGTGGACGTGGTCGGCGTGCTGGCCCACTCCGACGGCACGTCGGCCCCGTCGTTCGTGGCGTACGTCGGCGCGGGCGGCGTGATGCTCGACGCGGCGGGGACCGTGGCCGGCGACACCGTTCGAGGGGAGATCGCCGGGACGCTCTACGCCTACGGCTGGTGAGGAATTCGGCGGCGCGGCGCAATAAGCGTCGGCATGCTCCTCACCCTCCTCGCCTGCGCCCCGCCGGAGCTCGGCGAGCTGACCGTCTACGCCCCCGCGGACGCCGGCCTCGCCGCGTTCCTCTCCACCATCGGGGACGACCGCATCGTCGTCGTGGAGGAGGGGGATCCGGTGGCCGAGGCCGGGCGGTCCAAGGCGCCCGTGCCCGTCGCGGTGGTGGTCGATCCGAGCCTGTGCGACGAGTGCTTCCGCCTCGACCGGGAGGGCGATGGCGTCTATGTCGTCACCGGCGGCGAGCCCCTCGGCATCCGGTACGGCGTGAGCGCGTTGTTGGAGGCGTTCGGGTGGCGCTTCTTCCACCCCACCGACACCTTCGTGCCCGAGGTCGTCCGCGCGCCCGAGGAGGACTTCCTCGGCGTCACCGAGGCGCCGCAGGTGGCCCGTCGCGGCCTGCACCTCCACACGCTCCACCCCATCGACGGGCTCTACGCCTTCTGGACCGGGGAGTCGCCCGAGCGCGCCACCGCCATCACCGACTGGGCGGTCCGCAACCGCGCCAACCACCTCCAGTGGGTCGCGCTCGACGACATCACCGACGATCCCGCCCGGCTCGCGGCGTGGCAGGCCGACACCCGGACCGCCGTGGACCACGCCCATGCCCAGGGCCTGACCGTGGGCCTGGGTATCCAGCTCTTCGGGACGAGCAACCTGCAGAAGGCCTTCGACCTCGTGGACGCCCCGAGCGACGAGGAGACCATGCGCGCCACGATGGAGGCCCGCGTGGACGGGCTCGTCGGCGCCGCGTCGTGGGACGTGCTCAACCTCTCCTTCGGCGAGTTCTCGGGGGTGGCGCCCGCGGACTTCATCGCGGCGACCGACCTCGCGCGGGACGTCGTGCGGGTCGCCGATCCGAACGTCGAGATGACCGCGACCATCCACGTCGGCAACCAGGAGGACCTGCGTGTCACGTGGAACGACGAGGAGATGTTGTACTACTTCCTCGTCCAATTCGCGGACCCGAGCATCGTGCCGTGGGTCCACACGGTGATGTACTACGACCTCGTGGAGGACGCCGGCGGCGCCTACGGGCACGACACGTTCGACGAGCACCGGGCGTTCCTGGAGGCGAAGCTCTCGGCGGGCGAGCCCGTCGGCTACTTCCCGGAGACCGCGTACTGGGTCGCCTTCGACAACTCGGTGCCGACGTACCTGCCGCTCTACGTCCGCTCCCGCTGGGCGGACCTCGCCGCGTTCCCGACGCTCGAGGACCACGTGTTGTTCTCGTCGGGCTGGGAGTGGGGCTACTGGCAGAACGACTGGGCCGCCCTCCGCATGAGCTGGGCCACCCCCGCCGACTGGCGCGACGTGTACGCGGAGATGTTCGCCCCCGTCGATCCTGCGCTCGGGGACATCGCGGTCGCCCTCGCCGAGGTGGAGCACACCTGGCTCCTCGAGGGGCGCCTCGCCCCCTACCTCGCCGGCCGCGACGACTTCATCGACCTCGGCGCCCGCATCGGGGTCGTCGCCCAGCCCGACCGGCCGAGCTTCGAGGAGGTCCGGGCGATGCCGACGGCCGAGAGCGCCGCGATCGTGGCGTCGCTCGACGGGATGGCGGCCGACCTCGCCGCGTTCGCGCCCCCTACGGGGGACGATCGGTGGAGCCGCGAGGTGGCCGACGGGCTCGCGGTGACGACGCTGCGCGCGCGGTTCGTCGCGACGCTCTACGCCGCCGCCGCCGACGGCACGCGCGCCGACACCCTCCTCGACGACGCCTCGGCCACTCTCGCCGCGGCGCGCGCCGTCGTCACCCGGCGCCACGCGGATCTGCACGACGACCTCGACGGGCGGCTCACCGTGCCCGGGGAGAACCCCACGCTCTACCAGTACGGCTACCTCCGGTGGGCCGACGAGCTCTGCTACTGGGAGCGCGAGTACGCGCAGGCGTCCAACCTGGTCCGGGGCACCTCCCTTGACGAGCCGGCGTGCACGCTCTGACCCTCGGCGGGGCGGCGTCCGGCCTAGGTGCACACCCAGAGGAACACGTCGCGCTCGGTGCGGACGGCCTCCTCCATGAACGTGCGGAGCTCGGAGAGCACGGGGTCGATGTCGGGGCGGGTCCACCCCTCCATCTTGAACTCCTCGGTCGCCACCCAGCGTTCGGCGAGGCGGGCGGCGCCGTTGTCGTCGAGGTCCGCGAGGCCGCGCACGATCGCGTCCGGCAGGGCGAACACGACGAGCTCGCCGTCGTCGTCCTCGTGGATCGGCTCGGGGATGCGGGCCACGACGGACTCGACGTCGTGGATGTCCGCGCCGATGAGCAGGGTGTGGAGCGTGGCCATCTTCACCGGGTCGAGGCCACGCGTCTGGAGCGTGGGGAACCGCTCGCGCGGCATCTCGGTGAAGTCGAAGGTGTCGACCTCGTCGCGCCGGGCGGCGAAGAAGTCGGTCAGGATCGCCACGAAACCTCCGGCACGCCTTCCCGTATCCCGCTGGACCGACTCGTTCGGCATCGACCCCTCACACGTCCTTTCGCCGGAGGTAGATGACGTTGCGGGCGCGCTGGGCGGGCCCCTCGGGGAGGCCGGGGGTGCGCACGGAGAGCGAGGTGCCCTTGCCGCGGATCTCGACGCGCCCCGACGCGCCGGGCGAGAGCTCGGCGACCGCGTGGAGATCGCCGAGGAGCCCGCCTGGGAGCGAGCCGCGGAGCACCTGGGCGCGGCCGTCCTGGAGCTCGACCACGATGCGGGCGCGCATGCGGATCAGCGTGAGCACGACCAGGGCGACGAGGACGATGAGCCAGATGAGCTTCATGGCCCGGGTGGATTAACCCGGCAACACACCCGTAGACACAACGGAACGGTGCCCGCGGCCGCCCCCGGCGGGGCCGCGGATGCCGTCACCGTGCCCGCTCCACGCGGAACCGGCGGCCCTTGATCCGGCCCTCGGAGAGCTGGGTCAGGGCCTGGGTGGCGATGTCGCGGGCGACCGCCACGTAGGCGAACCGGTCGTGGATCTCGATCTTGCCGATGTCGGTGGCGGCGAACCCCGCCTCGCCGGTGAGGGCGCCGAGGATGTCACCCGCGCGGAGCTTGTCCTTCCGGCCGCCGCTGATGACCAGGGTCTCCATCGGGGCCTCGACCGGCGCCGGCGCGGGTGTGGCCGCGAGCTCGTCGAGCGAGCCGCGCTCGATCGCGACCCCGGTGAACCCCTCGATGCGCGCGAGCTTCGACCCCTCCTTGGGGGTGGCGAACGAGATGGCGAGGCCCCGCTCGCCGGCGCGCCCGGTGCGCCCGATGCGGTGCACGTACACCTCGGGCTGCGAGGGGAGCTCGTAGTTCACGATGAGATCGAGGCCCTGCACGTCGAGGCCGCGCGCGGCGACGTCGGTGGCCACGAGCACCCGCGTGCTCTTGTTGCGGAGCCGGGCCATGACGTGGTCGCGGTCCCGCTGGTCGAGGTCCCCGTGGAGGGCCCCGGTGGAGAAGCCGGCGCGGGTCAGCTCCGCCGCGAGCGCGTGCGCCGTCGCCTTGAAGTTGCAGAACACGATCGCGGACGCGTCGGGGTGGCCGCGGAGCACCGTCACGAGCGCGTCGGTCTTCGCCTCGGGCTCGACCGTATAGGCGCGCTGCGCGATGTCGGGGATCGCCTCGGGCTCGTCGGGGATGGTGACGTGGACCGGGGTGCGCTGCCACCGCGCGCTCATGTCCGCGATCGAGCGCGGGAAGGTGGCGGAGAAAAACAGGGTCTGCCGGTCGGTGGGGAGCGTCGAGAGGATGCGCTCCATGTCCTCCTGGAACCCCATGTCGAGCATCCGGTCGGCCTCGTCGAGCACGACGTAGCCGATGCCGCGCACGTCGATGGTGTCCCGATCGAGGTGGTCGACCAGCCGCCCGGGCGTGCCGACGATCAGGTGCACGCCCTCCTCCAGCGCGCGCCGCTGCGGCCCGCCGGGCTGGCCGCCGGAGGCCACCAGGATCCGCAGCCCCGGCAGGCGCCGACCGAGCGTCCGGAGCGCGAGCGCCACCTGGGTGGAGAGCTCGCGGGTCGGGCACACGACGAGGGCCTGGGGCCGGCGCAGGGAGAGGTCGATCTGCGCCAGGAGCGGCAGCCCGAAGGCCACCGTCTTGCCGCTCCCGGTGCGGGACTGGCCGACGAGATCCCCCCCGGCGAGCAGCACCGGGAGGCTCTCGGCCTGGATCGGGGTCATGGCGGTGAAGCCGAGCTCCCCCACCACCTGGAGGAGGGGGGCGGGGACGGCGAGGGAGTCGAAGGGGGCGGTGGTCACGCCGGCCCCCTATCTCCCTCCGCCGCGCCGAGACGTGCGGCCTACGCTCCGTCACCCGAGCGGCGGCGGCGAACGAGCGCCGCGCCGACCAGCAGCGCCGCCGCCGCGCCGCCCACCGGCGAGGTGCCGGGCGTGTCGCATCCGCAGCCGCCGCCCCCACGGAACAAGCCCAGGGGTGCCTCGTCGTCGCCGGTGTCGTCGGTGACGCCGATGCCCCCGGAGTCGCCGGTCTCGCCGGTCTCGCCGCCGGTGTCGCCCGTGTCGCCGGTGTCGCCGGTGTCGCCGGTGTCGCCCGTGTCGCCCGTGTCCCCGGTGTCGATCGTGCCGGTGTCCCCGGTGTCGATCGTGCCGGTGTCCCCGGTGTCGATCGTGCCCGTGTCGCCGGTGTCACCCGTGTCGGGGCCGCCCCCGACGTCGTCGGTCGGGTCGAGCGGATCGGTGCCGTCGGCCACCTCGGTGCCGTCGTCGACCGAGCCGCCGTCCGAGTCGGCGTTGTTCGGGTCGGTGCCGTGGACGAGCACCTCGTCCCCGTCCGAGAGGCCGTCGTCGTCGGTGTCGGCGTCGAGGGGATCGGTGACGTGGACGATCACCTCCTCCCCGTCGGTGAGACCGTCGTCGTCGGTGTCGGCGTCGAGCGGGTCGGTGCCGAGCACCTCCTCCTGGCTGTCGTCGAGCCCGTCGCCGTCGCTGTCGGGCACGCCGACCACGTCGTCCGAGGGGTCGAGCGGGTCGGTCCCGTCCACGACGACCTCGACGCCGTCCCATGCGCCGCCGCCGTCGGTGTCGGCGAGGTTCGGATCGGTGCCGTGGGTGTCGACCTCCTCGCCGTCGAGCAGCCCGTCGTCGTCGCTGTCGGCGTCGAGCGGATCGGTCGCGGTGTCGATCACCTCGCGGCCGTCGGTCAGGCCGTCGTCGTCGGTGTCGGCGTCGGCGGGATCGGTGCCGAGGTCCGCCTCCTCGTCGTCGGTGAGGCCGTCCGAGTCGGTGTCGACGGGCACGACCACGTCGTCGGAGGGATCGAGCGGGTCGGTCCCGTCGGTCACCTCGGTGCCGTCCCCCACGCCGCCGCCGTCGGTGTCGGCGTCGGTCGGATCGGTCCCGTGGGTGTCGACCTCGGCGCCGTCGGACAGGCCGTCGTCGTCGGTGTCGGCGTCGCGGACGTCGGTGCCCGCGCCCACCTCCTCGCCGTCGTCGAGGCCGTCGTCGTCGGTGTCGGCGTCGAGCGGATCGGAGCCGATGCCGGTCACCTCGTCCCCGTCGGAGAGGCCGTCGTCGTCGGTGTCCGCGTCGAGCGGATCGGTGAGGTGGATGTCGACCTCGGCGCCGTCGGAGAGGCCGTCCCCGTCGGTGTCGCCGACCGTGGGATCCGTGCCGGTGTCGACCTCGACGCCGTCGGAGAGGCCGTCGTCGTCGGTGTCGCTGTCGATGGGATCGGTGCCGTCCGTGACCTCGTCGCCGTCGTCGAGGCCGTCGTCGTCGGTGTCGCTGTCGGTCGGGTCGGTGCCGACGGAGATCACCTCGTCGCCGTCGGAGAGGCCATCGTCGTCGGTGTCGCTGTCGAGGGGATCGGTGCCGTGGAGGATCTCCTCGTCGTCGGTGAGGCCGTCCCCGTCGGTGTCGGTCTCGTCGACGACCGGGAAGTCGTCCGACGGGTCGAGCGGGTCGGTGCCGCGGATCACGACCTCGATGCCGTCGGGCACGCCGCCATCGTCGGTGTCGGTGTCGAGCGGATCGGTGCCGTAGGTCCCGACCTCGGCGCCGTCCCCGAGGCCGTCGTCGTCGGTGTCCCCGTCCAGCGGATCGGTGCCGTGGGTGAGCACCTCCTCGCCGTCGAGGAGGCCGTCGGCGTCGGTGTCGGAGAGCGTGGGCTCCGTGCCGTGGGTGAGCACCTCGTCGCCGTCTCCCAGGGCGTCGTCGTCCGTGTCGGTGTCGAGCGGATCGGTGCCGTAGGTGTGGACCTCCGCGCCGTCGCCCAGGCCGTCGCCGTCGGTGTCCGCCACGAGCGGATCCGTGCCGTACACCGAGGTCTCCTCGGCGTCGGTGAGGCCGTCGCCGTCGGTGTCGGTGGTGGTCGTCGGGATGTCGTCGCTCGGGTCGAGCGGGTCGGTGCCGTTGACGAGCACCTCCACGCCGTCCGCCACCCCGCCGTCGTCCGTGTCGGCGTCGGTGGGGAGGGTGCCGTAGATGTCCACCTCGGCGCCGTCGGAGAGGCCGTCCCCGTCGGTGTCCGTGCGGTTCGGGTCGGTGGACCACGTGCCCAGCTCCTCGCCGTCCTCGAGGCCGTCCCCGTCGGTGTCCGCGAGGGTCGGATCGGTGGAGGTGGTGATCACCTCGGTGCCGTCGTCGAGGTCGTCGTCGTCGGTGTCGGCGTCGAGCGGGTCCGTGTGGTAGGTGAGCACCTCCTCGCCGTCGGAGAGGCCGTCCCCGTCGGTGTCCGGGTCGGTCGGATCGGTGCCGTACACCCCGGTCTCTTCGAGGTCGGTGAGGCCGTCGGAATCGGTGTCGGTGACGATCTCGGGGAGGTCGTCGCTCGGGTCGAGCGGGTCGGTGCCGCTCGCGAGCACCTCGACGCCGTCCCCCACGCCGCCGTCGTCCGTGTCGGTGTCGAGCGGATCGGTGCCGTAGGTGCCGACCTCGGCGCCGTCCCCGAGGCCGTCCGCGTCGGTGTCGGCGAGGATCGGGCTGGTGCCGTGCGTGGTCACCTCGGCGCCGTCGAGGAGGCCGTCGTCGTCGGTGTCGTCGTCCAGCGGATCGGTGCCGTGGGTGAGGACCTCCTCGCCGTCCCCGAGGCCGTCGCCGTCGGTGTCGGCGACGAGCGGATCGGTCCCATAGGTGGTCACCTCGGCGCCGTCCCCGAGGCCGTCCCCGTCGGTGTCGGCCACGAGCGGGTCGGTGCCGTGGGTGATCACCTCGTCGTAGTCGGACAGGCCATCCCCGTCGGTGTCGGCCAGGAGGGGGTCCGTGCCGTGGGTGAGGACCTCGTCGCCGTCCCCGAGGCCGTCCCCGTCGGTGTCGGGGTCGAGCGGATCGGTGCCGTACACGTCGGTCTCGTCGGTGTCGATCAGCCCGTCGTCGTCCGTGTCGTTGTCACTGATGACGCTGCCCCACGAACAATCGGTCGTGCTCGTGCAGCCGCCGACGTCCTTGCCGAAGGTGCGCGTCGAGGCGGAGGTGCCGAAGGCGAACGAGATGTCGTCGAGGCTCGTGAGGCCGGTGGCCGCGGTGAAGTCCGCCCACGGCATGTACCAGTCGACGTAGGCGTCGACGCTCGTCGCGGTGCCCCCGCACACGTCGGTGCCGGCCTCGGCGTAGCCGGCGTGCGAGTCGACCGTGCCCCCCGACGCGGCGATGGGCGCCGTGTAGGTGTAGAGCGCGTCCTCGGGGGGGTCCGAATAGAACGGCGTGCTGCCGACGGAGTTCTCCCAGAAGCCCACCTCGTCGCTGTTGCCGTCGACGTAGAGGATGTAGTCGTACTTCGAGGTGTCCCCGTCGGTCTCGAACGACACGCCCCATCCGAACGAGCGCCACGCGTGGGGGGTGCCGCCGCGGGTCGAGTAGGGGTCGGCGGCGAGCCGAAGGCGGAACCACAGGTTCGTGCCGTCGTCGTAGATGTAGGCGAGGGGCGCGGCGGTGGTCCCCACCACGTCCCACCATTCGCTCCCGGACACGTCGTCACACACGTCCGCGAGTGGAACGCCGTCGCGCATCACGGGCTCCCAATCCGTGGCGCTGGGCCAGGCGAGGGCGGACGGGACGGCGAGCGCGAGCAGCACACTGAGCATGGAGACCTCGGATGCGAGCGTACGGGGTAGGCGCGAAGGGGGGCTTACACGGTGGTTACGTCATCGGCGGCGTGAGGGCGGGCCGCGGGCTCTCCGCGTCGGCGGCATACGAATCGAGCTCGTCCCGGGAGCGCGGGGCCCCCCGCGGCGAGGGTCAGCGGGCGGCCTCGGCCGCGAGCCAGGCGCGGATGACGTTCGCCGCGACCGTGCGCCGGTAGTCGGCGGTCGACCGGATGTCGTCGATCGGCGCGATGTCCTGGGCCACCGCGGCGGCGGCCCCGGGATCGACGGGCCGGCCGACGAGGGCCGCCTCGACGTTGCGGGCGCGGATGGGCGTGGGCGCTACCGAGCCGAGCGCCACGCGCGCCTCGGTCACCACGCCGTCCACCACGCGGAGCCGGCCGCCGAGCACGACCTTGGAGATGGCCTGCGCGAGCCGTGTCCCCACCTTGCGGTAGTGGACCCGGTCGTCGGACGGCGGGGGCAGGTGCACCCGCGTGAGGAGCTCGTCCGCGGCGAGCGCGGTCTTGCGGTACCCGAGCCAGAACTCGCTCGCCGGCACGTGGCGCACGCCGCGGACGGAGGCGAGCTCGAACGTCGCGTCCAGGGCGAGCCAGAGCGGGAGCGAATCCCCCGCGGGCGAGGCGTTGGCGATGTTTCCGCCGATCGTGCCGCGGTTCTGGATCTGGGGCGCGCCCACGGTGCGGGCGCAGTCGCGCAGGGCGACCGGCAGCGCGGGATGCCCGGCCACGTCGGTCCACGTGGTCAGCGCGCCGAGGGTGCGGCCGTCGGTCGAGATGCCGCGCAGCTCGGCGCATCCCCACAGATCGAGGAACGCCGAGGGCTGGATGCTGCCGAGCTCGAGGAACACCATCACGTCGGTGCCGCCCGCCAGCACGGTGGCCATCGGGTGAGTGGCGCGGTGGGCGAGCGCCTCGGCGAGCGTGCGGGCGCGGTGGACGGGCGCGGGGCAGGTCAGCATGCGGGGGCCCCGTCGGTCACGGCGTCGGTCGCGGCGTCGGTCGCGGCGTCGGTCGGGGTGGCGAGCGCCTCGGTCACCGCGTCGACGATCTTCTGGTAGCCGGTGCACCGGCAGAGGTTGCCGGCGAGCGCCTCGCGCACCTCCGCGCGAGAGGGGTGCGGGTTCTTGTCGAGCAGCGCCTTGGCGGTCACGAGGAAGCCCGGCGTGCAGATGCCGCACTGCGCGCCCCCGAAGCGCACGAACGCCTCCTGCACCGGGTGGAGGCGGCCGTCGGTCTCAAGGCCCTCCACCGTCGTGATCCGACACCCGTCGACCTGGATGACGGGCACGAGGCAGCTGTTGACGGCCACGCCGTCGACGAGCACGGTGCAGGCGCCACATTCGCCCTCTCCGCAGCCCTCTTTCGTGCCGGTGAGCCGCGCGTCCTCGCGCAGCACGTCGAGGAGGCGGGCCATGGGGGTCGCGTCGACGGAGACGTCCCTTTCGTTCACGGTGAAACGGATCATGGCCGGCAGTCTATCGGAGAACCGCCCGGCGTGGCACGCGGAGGGCGCCGTTGCTCCCGGTCGTCGGGTATGGGATACCGGCGACCCGGAGCTACCATGAACAAGGTCCTGTCGATCAGCCTCGGGGTGGCCACGGTCGCCCTCGTCACCTTCCTCGCCGTGGTGGCCGTGCAGCCGAGCGAGCTGCACGTCGAGCGCAGCGTCACCATCGCCGCCACGCCCGCGGACGTGTTCCCCTACGCCAACGACTTCGACAAGTGGCAGCAGTGGAACCCCTGGCGCGAGATGGATCCCAGCCAGGTGGAGACCTTCTCCGAAAACAAGGTGGGTGTCGGCGCCTGGTACAATTGGGCGGGCAACGAAGACGTCGGAGAGGGCCGCATGACCATCCGCGAGTCGGTGCCGGACCAGAAGGTCGTCCACGACCTCCACTTCATCGAGCCCTTCAAGTCCGAGGCCGTCGTCACCTTCACCCTCGCGCCCGCGGGCGATCAGACCCAGGTGACCTGGGGCTTCGACGGCAAGAACGACTTCCTGGGCAAGGCCTTCGGCCTGTTCGTCGACATGGACACCATGCTCGGCGCCGACTTCCAGCGCGGCCTCGACAAGCTGAAGCCCCTCGCCGAGAAGGCCGCCACCGAGCGCGTCGCGGCGGAGCGGGCGGCGCTGGAGGCGGCTGCCGCGCTTCCGGTGGTCCCCGAGGGGGCCGCGGTGGTGGTGATCGTGCCCGCGGGGAGCGTCGTGGAGACGACGGGGGCGAAGTAGGTCGGCGACCGCGGGTATGGCGTTGGCGTAGCTGGGCGCGTCCCCGGCGAGGCGCCGGGGCCGGCCCCTTCCGGGCTCGGCGCGAAGCGCCTCGGTCGGCGCGCGCTCCGAGGACGGAACGCGCGCCGGACCGGGCCGCCCGAGCGCGGCCCGCCCTCCAGGCGCCTCGCGCTGCGGGGAGTCCGCGCGTCGCCAATCGACGGATCGGCCACTTCGAGCGTGACCTGGCGCAGGTCCCCCCCCTGGATGGCCGATCGGCGCCCGTGCATCGGCCAGATCGGGGGTGACCCAGTGCAGGTGCCCCCCTGGATGGCCGATCGGCGCCCGTGCATCGGCCAGATCGGGGCTGACCTGGCGCAGGTCCCCCCCTGGATGGCCGATCGACCGGAGGCCACCCGACCACGCCGGCCTCATCGCGCCAGGGCGACCGACGCGAACGGGGCCGTGAGCGCGACGATGTTCCGGCGCGCGCGGAGGTCCATCTGGAGGCCGATGGCGCCGACGAGCGCGGGGTTCGCCGCCCGTGCACGGAGGCGGGAGCCGGTACGGGACGGGAGGTCGAACAGCGTGTCGACCTGCCCGGGAGCGAGGTGCGGCCCCGCGACGTGCAGCGCCGCGATCCGGACGGCCAGGGCCTCGCGCGAGCCGGTGTCGAGCGTGGGCAATGCCACCGCCGCGCAGGCGGCCTCGACCAGGTGCTCGGCGACGAACCGCGCCGACAGCTCCTCCACGCCCAAGAGCCTCGAGAGATCCGGCCGGCCCACCCGCGGCAGCGCGGCACGTACGCAGGTACGCGTGACCGCGCCGAGCTCGCGCAGCCCCAGCAGATCGGGCAGGTTGCTGGACTCGAACAGCGGGTCGTGCGGCGCGCCGTGATGCTCGGCGTTCCCGAGGACGTAGTCGAAGGTGTTGCGGAGGTGTGCCTGGTCGCGGATCGGACGAATGCGCGCCGGTTCGAAGGGCACCGGGAGCCGGAGGCGGTGCCACAACATGTTGGCGACGGTGCGCGCGAACGCGCCGGCGCGCGCGCGGTCGGCGAGCAGCACCGAGTGGAGGTGGTTGTCCGACCCGCGGAAGCACAACAGCGCATCCCCGCCGGCCTCCACGACGGTCCGCGCGACCACGCGCAGGTGCGCGGCCGCCGTCGCGATCACGCGGCGGTCCTCGAGCGCGTGAACGACGTGCCAACCGAGCGACATGCGGCGAAGATTGAGCACCGTTCGCCGCGTGACAAGCGGATTGTTCATGCGACTCGGAGCAGGACGGGCGCGTCCCCGGCGAGGCGCCGGGGCCGGCCCCTTCCGGGCTCGGCGCGAAGCGCCTCGGTCGGCGCGCGTCCCGAGGACGGAAC
>JAKFCH010000288.1:0-6028 GCA_036676765.1 Deltaproteobacteria bacterium | reverse complement strand
GCGCTCGCGGTGGGCGCGGCGCTGCATCTGTTCACCCTGGTCGGGACCGGCGCGCGCGCGGCGCGGGCGTGGCGCGCGGCCGTCGCGCTGCCGGGGACCGGGACCCGGTCGAGATTGGAGATTCCATGAGCCTGTTCAGTACGATGAAGAACCTGTTCGTCGGGGGCGATGTGCCCGAGACCACCGCGGTCTACGCCGGGGAAGGGGACGTCGGTCGGGTCATCACCGCGTTGCGCGGCGTCATCGATCCCGAGCTGGGGAACGACGTGGTGCACCTCGGCATGATCCGCGGCGTGAGCGTCCTCGCCGGCGTCGCCCGGATCCGGTTGACGCCGACCACGGCGGGGTGCCCGCTCACCGGCTGGCTCACCACGGCGTGCGAGAAGGCGGTCGCGTCGATCGGCCTCCAGGGCACGGTGGAGATCGTGCTGGACCCGCCGTGGTCGCCGATGGACATCGAGGCGCCCTCGTGAGTCCGGACCGGTCGGAGGCGTCGCCGCTCGCTCCGGTCCGGAAGTACCGGCCGCTCGTCGTCCGGGCGTGGCACTGGCTCGATGCGCTCGTCATCCTGGGCCTCCTCGGCACGGTGCTCCTGCGCAAGACCTTCCTGAGCTGGCGCACGAACGCCGCGTACATCGAGCGAACGCTCCAGGAGTCCGGCGTGATCGTGCCGCCCGAGGTCGCCGAGGCGATCGCCGTCGGGCTCCGCGACCGCATGTGGGAGTGGCACTACATCCTCGGCTTCACGCTGGTGGGCCTGCTGATCGTCCGCGTCGTCACCGCCATCGTGCTGCCGACGGAGCGCCCCGTGGCCACCGCCGTCGCGGCGGCGCGGGCGCTCCGGTCGGCGTCGCCCGCGGAGCGGTTCGAGGCCGCGCACGTCGCCCTGGTGAAGGTCGGCTACGTCGTGTTCTACCTGTGCGTCCTGTTCATGGCGGTCACCGGCACCTCGATGTACTTCGAGGCGCGCCTCGGGTTGGGCGCGGCCTTCGTCGACACGATCAAGGAGCTCCACGAGACGGTCATGTGGTTCTTCGCGTTCTTCGCGGCGGGCCACATCGTCGGGGTCGTCGTGGCGGAGCACCGTGGCTCCCCGGGCATCATCTCGGACATGATCCGAGGGGGGGACCGCCCTCCGGCCGAGAGGTAGCCGCGCGCCGGCGCTACGCCGGCACCTCGATCGCGCCCCCGACCTCAAGCGTCAAGGTCCCCGGCGGCGCGGCGGCGAGCGCCACCGAGAGGGGGCGGACGGGCAGGCCGAGCGTGCGGCGGATGGTCCCGGTGAGGTCGGCCAGGACGCGCACGCGGGCGTCGAAGGCGCCGATCATCACGCCGGCGGCGGCCTCGTCGTCGTAGTCGGTCCCGGCGACGACGAGATCGACGGGGCCCGCCCAGAGCACGAGCGCGGCGAGGTCGTTGGGGCGGAGGAAGCGGTGGAGGGCCTGGGAGAGCAGCGCGACCCGCCGGCCGGCGCGCTCGACGGTGAGCGCGAGGGGCGGGGTGTCGGGGCGACCGAGGGCGAACGTCACGCGCCCGAACGCCCGGGTGGGCGCGCGCAACGCGGACAGGGTCTTGCGGAGCGCCTCGGGCGCGGTCGCGTACGGGATGGGGGTGTACGGGCGCGCCTGGAGCAGGAAGCCGTGGAACGACGTGGGCCACCCCTCGCCGAGCACGGTGCCGGCGCTCCCGAGCCAGCCGAGCACCACGGGGGCCGCCGCGAGGGCCCCGGCGCCGGCGCGCGCGCCCTCGATGCGCTCGCGCTCGGTCCACGTGACCACGAGCGGATCGGGGACGCGCTGGGGGGCGTCCACGGCGAGCGTCGCGCCGCCCATGCGGAGGCGGAGGCCGCTCTGACCGAGGTGTTCGAGCCGCACGCGGGTGGTGTCGGGGTCGGTCCGGTCCGGCTCGACCATCCCCGCGCCGCCCGTCCTGACGGCGATCATGGACGTTCCCGCGCGGGAGCCCGCCAGGCGGGCCCCGGCTTGCGGGCGGTCTCCGCGAACCGGGCCTCGCGCGCGACGTTCGCCTCGGCGCTCGACTCGGTGAACCCACCGTCGGCGGAGAGCTCCCCCTTCCCGCAGTTCACGCTCACCCCGGCGTCGAAGTTGTCGATGTCGCAGGCGGTGATGAACCCGACGAGCAGGAAGCGGCTCGGCACCTGGCCGAGGTTCATCCCGGTGGCGAAGAGCTTCTCGAGGCGGAGCAGGTCGGTGCCCATCTTGAGCGCGGAGGGCCGCATGCCGAGGCGGAGGATGGAGGCGCCGAAGCCCGCGCGGGCGAGGGTCGGGCTCGACTTGCGGCGCACGGCATAGCGCTGGGCGGCGTTGGCCATCTTGCGCAGGTCGATCACCTCCGAGATGGGGGTGAAGCCACCCCTGCCGTCGCGAGCCACGAGGTAGTGCTGGACGTACAGGCACTTCTTCACGCGGAACGCCGAGAGCATCGCGAAGTAGATCATGTTGAAGTCGTGCACGTCGCGCCGCCGGATCTCCGGCACCTGCGTGCACAGCTCGTCGATGAGCGCGTCGGGCATGAGCGTCTGGCCGGCGAGTGAAGCGGTCTCCCCGTCGGCGGCGTGCTGGCGGGCGCTCCCCATGCTCCGCAGCCCGAGGAAGAACACCTCGCGGATGTGGGCGTTCTCGGGCTTCAGCGCGAAGCGGAACGTCTCGCCGACCTGCTTCTCGTTGAGCCCCCCCGCGATCACGACGATGAGGCTCGTGGCGATCCCGAGGGTGCGCAGGTTGTCGAGCGCGGCGAGGCGCGCCTTGAGGAGGGGGCGGCCGCGCAGGGCGGTGTTCGCCTTGTCGTCGAGCCCGTCGAACTGCAGGAACACCTCGTCGACGCCCGCCTCGGCGAGCCGCCGCGCGTAGGCGAGGTCCGCCAGCTTGATCCCGTTGGTGTGCAGGGCGGCGATGTTGCCGCTCGCCTTCACCTTCCGCACCCAGTCCTCGAGGTCGGCGCGCAGCGTCGGCTCGGCGGCCATCAGGTCGATCTTGATGCCGCGGCGCTCGGAGAGCAGCGTCTCGAGCCCGGAGAGGTCCAGATCCGGGGTGTCCTCGGTGTTCGCCTTGGCGAGGCAGATCGGGCAGGCGAGGTTGCACTTCTCGGTCATGCGCACGATGAAGTCGCGCTGCGGGTACGCCTCGTCGTTCACCGAGAAGTAGAACCGGTCGAGCTCCGACCACAGGTCGGGGTGGTTGCTCAGGAGCTGGGTGCTCGGCCCGTCGGTGGGGCACCGCTTCTCGAGCAGCGCGGCGCCGTCGCGCACGATCACCGCCGCGGGCACGTCCGCGTGGCAGGTGGGGCAGGCGCCGCGGGTCTCGCGGATGACGCGGCCGGCGTGGGGCGTCGTCGGGCGGGCGGTGGTCGCCACGTGCTTGCGGCGGGGCGGGGCCGCCGCGGGGGAGGCCGTGGGCTCCGTCGGCGCGGGTGGCCTCTTCGCCGCCGCCCGCGCGAGCGCCAACGCGGCGGGGAACAGCGACTCGTCCTCCGTGCGCAGGTGCTCGGAGAGGTCGTCCAGGAGCGCCATGAGCGCCTCTTCCTCCTCGCCCGCGAGCGACGCGACGCCGCGGAGCTCGTCCTCCAGCAGGCGGATGCCGTTGTGCTCCGCCCCCAGCTGCGCGATCGGCCCCTCCACGTCGGCCCCCGCCGCGCGCCCCTTCGAGAGGGCGACGATCAACGGGAAGAGGCCCCGCTCCTCCTTCGTCATCCGTTCGTTCATCCGCTGCTCGAGCTGCAGGAACGGGGTCCGCAGGTCCTTCGGCGCATCGCGGAACGCCGCGGCGAGGCGGGGGAGCTCGCGGCGCAGGAGCGCATGGTGGGTGTCGAGGATCGAGTTGGCGAGCGCGGCGGTGTCCATGTCGGCATGGACTGCAAGCAGCGTGCCGCTACAGAATGCCCGCCGCCACCGCGCGGGCGACGGCCTGCGAGCGGCTCCGGACCTTCAACTTGCGGCGCACGTTCTCCATGTGGGAGCGCACGGTGGTGTGCTGGACCCCGATCCGGGCCGCCACCGCGACGTCGGTGAGGCCCCGCGCCACCCACTGGAGGATCTCGCGCTCCCGCGGCGAGAGGGGCTCCATCTCGCGCGGCACCACCCCCCGGGGCTGCACGACGATGACGAACTGCTCGCCCATCGACGAGCGCGCGGCGTCGCCTACGACACCGTTGGCGGTCACGCTCCCGCAGTCCCGATAGTCGCCCGTGGGCTCCTCGTTCTGCCTGCAGTCGGTGTGCAGGAGCTCGCAGCAACCGCGGTCGACGCACGGCCCGAGCAGCGCGAGCGCCGGCGGGTTGGCGTGGAGGACGCGGCCGGCCGCGTCGGTGAGGAGCACGAGGGCAGGGGGCATCGGGTTCACCTCTACGGGGTGCCTCCTGCATCAACCGTGCCAGCCGGGGCCCGGGAACGGGCGCCTACGAAGCCCCCAACCGGGGCACTTCTCGCGCGACGAACGGACTCCGTTGTTCGGCGTAGTGTCATCCCGCACAGGGGAGTGGGTTCTGACGCTGGGGGCGTTCGACCCGTGCGGGGCCGCTTCGGGGGCGCGAACCCTACCGGAAGTCGCGGCCCTTCACCGTCTTTCGGCCGTCGGCGCGCGCCTGGTCGATCGCGCGGTCGGTGTGGGCGCGGACGATGTCGGAGAGCGCCTCGAGCACGTCGGCCGACGTGTTCATGTCGGCGCGATCGGTGATGTACTGCTTCAGCCGCGAGGCCACGATGAGCACGTCATCGACGCTCGGCGCGGGCACGGGCGTGGACACGATGCGCCGCCGGGGCTCGGCCGCCACCTCGGTGGACTCCCCGATGGGGGCGTGCTGCTCGACACACCAGGCATCGCGGTGGTTCATCGCCGGCACGTGCGCATCCCAACACGCGACGGTACAGAACACGAACGGCACCTTCGTGCGGTTGCAGGTCGACACGGAGCAGGCGTAGTACTTCGCCCCCTCGAGGATGGGCTTCTTGCACGAGCTGCACGGGCGCCAGGTGTTCATCGGGGGGGCTTAACCGGAAGTTCGAGGCGTCCCCCGCCCCGTCACGCCCGTCGGCACGCGTCGGTGTGCGCCGGGGCGCGCCGGTGCCGCTGGGCCCGCGTCCGCGGCCCCGCGGTTGGCACGGTCCATGCAGAGCACGCCGGCATGATCGACAGCGTCGCCCCCTCGCCCCCCGTGGCGAGCCCTCCCCGGACCGGCCGATGGCGGCCCCTCACCGGTGGCACCGCCGTGTGGCTGTTCATGTGTGTCGAGGTCGTGTCCTTCGGCCTCTTCCTGCTCGGCCACGCCTGGGCGTGGCGCGGCCAGGAGGCCGTCTATCGGGAGTCCCAGTCCCTCCTCCACGTCGACTCCGGCGTGCTCGGCACCGTGATCCTGCTGATCGGCAGCGGGTTCGCCTACCAGGCCGTCCTCACCAACGCCGCGGGCCACGCCCGCGCAACCGCTGGGTGGCTCGCCGCGAGCGCCGTCTCCGGCCTCGTGTTCAGCGCGAACAAGCTCCACGAGTACGCCAGCCCCGAGCTGGCCGAGGTCACCCTCTCGACCAACGGCTTCTGGTTCTCCTACCTGTTCATCACCGGGCTCCACCTCCTGCACGTGTTGGCCGGCGTCGTCATCCTCGGGTGGCTGGCCGTGCGCGCGGGCCGCGGCCGCTACGGCCCCGACGACGCCCTCGACATCGAGGCCGGCGCCGCCTACTGGCACCTCGTCGACGTGACGTGGATCCTCGTGTTCCCCATCCTCTACCTGATGCACCCATGAACCGAACCCGCCTCTCCGTCCTCGCGCTCCTGGTCCTCCTCGGCCTCACCGGCGCCATGTGGGTGCTCGCCGACGACCAGTCCTCCGCGGCCGCCCTCGCCACGGTCGCCGCGTTCAAGATCGTCGTCATCGGCGCGGTCTTCCTGGAGCTCGACCACGCGTGGCCGGGCTGGGCGGTGGCCAGCGCCGGCGTCGTGGGCGTCGTGCTCGGCGGCGCGGTCCTGCTCATGGGCGCGTAGGCGGGCCGGGCGGCCCGGCGCCGCCGCGGACGGCG
>JAKFCH010000287.1:0-28043 GCA_036676765.1 Deltaproteobacteria bacterium | reverse complement strand
CGACGTCCGGAAGGCGAGGATGCGCGCGTACCCCGCCCGAGCGGACGTCTCCGACGTCCGGAAGGCGAGGATGCGCGCGTACCCCGCCCGAGCGGACGTCTCCGACGTCCGGAAGGCGAGGATGCGCGCGTACCCCGCCCGAGCGGACGTCCCCGACGTCCGGAAGGCGAGGATGCGCGCGTACCCCGCCCGAGCGGACGTCGCCCTGTTCGACAAGTCCCCCGACCGCGTCCGCCGGGCCGCACTCCGGCGACGCCGTGGGCCCTCCGCGCCCCGGCCCGACGCCACGCCGCGCGAGGGCGACCGGAGAGGGACGCGGGCGCACCCACGGCTCGGGCCGCAGGCCACCGGACCGTGAATGGCCCGCGTCCGTCGGCCCGCGCGCGGCGGGACGACGGAGCGGCTCCGCCGCGACCTCGGAGGGCACCCGGCCCCGCGTCCGCGCGGGGCGCGCCCCGCCGCGCCGCAATCACCCCGCCGAAGCCACCGAACGCACCCAGTACCGCATCCCCCCGAACCGCTCGAACCCGAAGCGCGCGACGATCGGCGACGAGGTCGACACCCGCGCGTAGAGGCCCACTTCGCGCAGCCCGAGGGCGCGTGCCCGCTCGATGCGCGCGGCGAGCACCGCGGTGTAGGCGCCGCGCCCGCGCGCGCCGGGGACCACGCCACCCGCCCACAAGAGCCCCAGGCCCACGTCGGGGAACGCGGTGAGTCCGCCGCCCGCGATGGGCGTCCCGTCGGTGTCGTAGGCGACGAAGCGGTGCACCCGCGTGCCGTCGGTGCACGCACGCAGATCGAGCGCGAGCTCCTCCGCGGTGCGGATGATCCGCGTGCCGAACGCGGCGTCGTGGACCGCGGCGAGGTCGACGAGCCGCGGCATCGTGTCCACGGGCTCCACCCGCACTCCCGACGCGGGCCGGCGCCACGCGTCCACGGGGAGCACGCGCGCGTCGTGGTCGTCTCCGGGCGCCCAGCCGCGCGCGCCCAGCTCCCCCACGAGCGGCCCGGTGTCGAACGTGTCGGGCACCGTCCACCGCGCGCCCCGCTCGCCGAGGCGCCCCTCCACCTCGGCGATCACCGTGGGGAGCCGCTCTGGCGCCAAGCGCGTGCGCAGGACGGCATTCAGGTAGGGCGTCGCCCGCGGGCACGTCACGAACAGCAGCTCGGGCCGGTCCACTATCGTCACGTCGGGCGGCACCCAGAACAGGTCCCACTGCGTCCGCTCGAGCCGCTCGGCCGGGGTCCCGCCCCGCGCGCGGCTCATCGTACCTCGAGCGCGTACATCCCCACGCGCACGCCGCCGTTGCTGAAGAACAGGAGGCGCTCGGCGTCGCGATGCACCTTCGCCGCGAGGCCGGCGTCCGGCGAGAGGAACAGCACCCGCCACCCCTCGAAGCGGCCCCGGAGGGCCTCCCCGAACTCGGCGTAGGCGCGGCCCTCCGAGCCCTCGCCCAGGCGCTTGCCGTAGGGCGGGTTGGCGATCACCAGGCCCCCGGGCGCGGGCGGCCCGAGGTCGATCACCTCGCGCTGGGCGAAGGCGACCTGCACCCCCGCCCGCCGCGCGTTCGCGGTGGCGGCGGCGAGCACGCGCGAGTCGCGATCGTAGCCGAGGATCGGCACGGTGATCGGCCGCGGCGGCGGTAGCGTACGCTTGAACTTCTTGAGCGTCGGCCACTCGTCGAGCGCGAACGTCCGGCGCACGTAGGGCGACCGCCCCGACGCGAGCAGCGCCGCCTCGATGGGGATCGTGCCCGACCCGCAGAACGGGTCGACCAGCGGCTCGTCACCGGACCAGCCGGCCGCGTAGAGCATGGCCGCCGCGAGGTTCTCGCGCAGCGACGCCGGGCCCTGCTCGGTGCGCCAGCCGCGGAAGTGCAACAGGTCGCCGCCGCCCGCGTCGAGCGAGAGCGTCGCCTTGTCGTCCTCGATGCGCAGCGCGATCCGCTGCGTCACCGTGGGCCTCCGCTCGCGCTCCACCACCCGCGGCCCCTTGAGCGACTCGCGCACGTGGTGGAGCACCTTCTTCTCGGCCGCCTCGCGGAAGTGGATCCGCGAGGTCTTCACCGACGCCTGCACCTCGATGGTCGCGTCGGGAGGCAGGTACAACTTCCACTGCACCCGGCGCGTGAGGGAGACGAGCTGATCCGAGGCGTTGGCCGGCCCCTCCACCAGCTCCAACAAGAGCCGCGACGGCGTCCGGAGCCGCGGCAGCAGCGCCGCCCCGACCTCCAACGAGGCCTCGAAGCGCACGCCCCCGGGATGGATGGTCCCCTCGACCCCGAGCGTCGCGAGCTCACGTGCGACGACAGGCTCCAGGCCAGGGTGAGCGACGGCGTACCACTTCATCGGCGGCGGTTATCCCGGCGGCCCGATGGTGGCGGGCCCCGATGCGCGCGCCCCCGCGCGGACGCGGGGGCGGGTGTCCTACGGGGTCGGCGCCAGGCGCCTCCGTCGTCCCGCTCCGCGCGGGCCGACTGGCGCGGGCTCGTACGCTCCGAGACGGCCTCCGGCCCCTCCCCCCGATCCGCCCGCGCCACCCTCCGGCCCCCCTCGCGCGGGGGGGCCTTCGGCCCGGTGGCGACCGCCCGAACGACTCACCGGCCGCCCCCTCGGGTAGTGACGTCCGTCCGCCTGGGGTAGGGCGCCACCCTCGCCGGACGGACGTCCATGACGTCCGTCCGCCCGGGGTAGGGCGCCACCCTCGCCGGACGGACGTCCATGACGTCCGTTCGCCTGGGGTAGGGCGCTACCCTCGCCGGACGGACGTCCCTCGGCGCGGGCGGCCCTATCGCGCGGGGGCGGGTCGACCGATCGACAGGTCGACAGGTCGACAGGTCGACAGGTCGACGCCTCCATGACCATGGCCATGGCGATGGCCATGGCCATACCGATGTCCATGGCCATGGCCATGGCCATGCCCATGTCCATGTCTCCGCCCCGACCTCACCGCCCCAATTCGAACCTCAGCGCCTCCTCCAGCTCCTCCCGCACGAAGCGATACCCGCTCTCCAAGAGCCGCCTCGGCACGACGCGCTGCCCGTCGAGGAGGATGCCCTGGCCCATCTCGCCGAAGATCGCGCGCACCGCGAACGCCGGCAGCGGCAGCACCGCGGGGCGGCGCAGGACGCGGCCGAGCACCTTCGCGAACTCCGCCTGGCGCACGCCCGACGGCGCGACGAGGTTCACCGGCCCCTCGAGCCCCGCGCCGACGAGGTGGTGCAGCGCGCCGACGACGTCGTCCATCGCGATCCACGGGAACCCCTGGCGCCCGTCGCCGATGGGGCCGCCCAGTCCGAAGCGGAACGGCGTCACCATCTGCGCGAGCGCGCCGCCCGCGCCCGAGAGCACCACCCCGATGCGCGGGTGCACGACCTTGACGCCCGCCGCGCGCGCCGGGTCGGCCGCGGCCTCCCACGCCTTGCACACCTCCGCGAGGAAGCCCGTGCCGTTCGGGGCATCCTCGTCGACGAGGGTGTCGCCCGTGTGGCCGTAATATCCGACGGCGGAGGCCGAGATCAGCAGCGGCTTCTTGTCGAGCTGGGCCACGGCGGTCGCGATGGTGTGCGTGCCGTCGACGCGGCTCTGCAGCACCGCGCGCTTGCGGGTGGGCGTCCACCGGCCGCCGCCCACGTTCTCGCCGGCGAGGTGCACGACGACATCCACGCCTTCGAGCGCGCGCGCGTCGAGCGTGCGGTGCGCGGGATCCCAGCGGATCTCGCCGGGGCGGGCCTCGCGGCGGACGAGGCGGTCGACGCGGTGGCCGCCGGTGGAGAGGAACGCGCAGAGCTGCGTTCCGATGAGGCCGGAGGCGCCGGTCACGGCGATCCGAAGGGGGGTCATGCGGGCTCCGGTCCCGGGTCCCCGGCGCGCGGCGGCATGCCGGGCGAGGTCCTCGCGGGTGCGTTGGTGGCGGAATTCGAACATGCGGGCGATGCGGGCGCGGGCGAACCCGCCTCCGATGACGCGACCGAGCGGCCCGAAGGGCAGGGTGTACTCGATGTGATCGACGAGCTCGCTGCCGCCGGGCGCCGCGAGGAACGTGTGGGTGTGCTCCCACCGCGCGAACGGCCCGCGGACCTGGACGTCCTGGAAGCGCTCGCCGGGCACGGCGCCCCGGTGTTGGGCCACGAGCGTCTGCCAGAGGGGGCCGAGCACCTGGACACGGACCACCACGCGGCGCTCCTCGAAGGGGCCGGTGGCCTCGAGGACCTCGGCGGTGTCGAACGGCGGGAGGAGCCGTTGCAGCGCGCCGTCGCGACCGTGCCACGCGTAGAGCTCCTCGGGCGGGACCGGCATCGGCGACCGTTGCTCGAAGACCTCGCGCGCAGCGGGCATGGACCTCGTTATCTCCTCGGGATGAACGTGCGCACCGTCCCCTGCCTCGCAGACAACTACGCGTACCTGCTCGTACACGAAGGCCACGCCGTCGTCATCGATCCGTCCGAGGCGGGGCCCGTCCTCGACGCGCTCGAGGGCGTCACGCTCGACGCGATCTGGTGCACCCATCACCACTTCGATCACGTCGGGGGCGTGCCCGAGCTGCTCGCGCGCTTCGACGTGCCCGTCGTCGGGAGCCGCTACGACCTCGACCACGCGCGCATCCCCGGCCAGACCGTCGCCGTGGACGACGGCGACATCGTTCCCTTCGACGCCACCGTCGCGACCGTCCACGCGATCCCCGGCCACACGCTCGGCGCCGTCGCGTTCGAGATCGCCGGCCACCTGTTCACCGGCGACACGTTGTTCGCCGGCGGCTGCGGCCGCGTGTTCGAGGGCACGATGCCGATGATGCGGGCGTCGCTCCAGAAGCTGGCCGCGCTCGATCCGGCGCTCCGGGTGTGGTGCGGGCACGAGTACACGGTCTCGAACCTCGCGTTCGCGGAGAGCCTCGCGCCCGAGCCCGCCGTGGTGGCCCGCCTCGCGGAGATGCGCGCGCTGCGGGCCCGCGGGAAGCCCACCATGGGCCACCCCCTCGCCGACGAGCTCGCCACCAATCCCTTCCTCCGCTCGATGGCGCCGCCCATCCTCGCCGCCGCGACCCGCCTCGGCGCCGATCCCACCGACCCCGACGCGATCTTCGGGGCGCTCCGCCACGCCAAGGATCAGTGGTAGTGGCCCACGTCGAGGCCATCTTCCTGGTCCCGGTCAGGGGCGGCGCCGCCGTCCGCCATCCGTCCGTGCGCGCCGTCGCCGGGCGCGGCCTCGACGGCGACCATCGCCAGGCGCCCCTCACGCTCTTCGGCATCGACCACGCGCCCGAGAAGCAGCTCACCCTCATCGAAGCCGAGGCGCTCGACGCCCTCGCGTGCGGCCCCGACGGCCCCCTCCCGCCCGGCGCATCGCGCCGCAACCTCGTCACCCGCGGGGTCCGCCTGAACGATCTCGTCGGGCGCACCTTCCGCGTCGGCGCGGTCCGGGCGCGCGGCATCGAGCGGTGCGACCCCTGCTCCCACCTCGAGGAGCTCACCCGCCCCGGCGTCCTGCGCGCGCTCGTGAACCGCGGCGGCTTGCGGGCGGAGGTGCTCACGGACGGGGTTTTGAGGGAGGGAGACGCGATCGTTGTCGAGGGGTGAGCGGAATCCGATCTACCCAGCCAAATCCCAAGCCCCCCGAAACAACCCCCCAGCAAGTATCTCCACCTTCGCCCGCGCCGGCCGCGGGAGCACCGCGAGCCCGCGCGCGAGGTTGGACAGCAGCGCCTCGATGCGGCACTCGTCCGCCATCACCGCGGCGTCGGGGGTGCCGGCCTCGATCCAGGCGCGCTCCTTGGCGTTGGCGAAGCGCCAGAGGGCTTCGGGGGCGTGGATCACGGCGGCGCCGGGGTGGAGGGCGTCGTCGAACAGGCGTCGGGCCCGGGGGACGTGGTAGCGCGCCGTGACGACGAGCCCGCGACGCACCCCGCGCGACACGAACAGCGCGGCCCCCTCGACCGCCTCCTCGCGGGTGGAGCGCGTCCGGTCCATCCGGACGATGGCGGACCCGGGCACGCCGAGCTCCGCGAGGTACTCGGCGACGACGGCGCTCCCAGAGCGGTCCTGGCCCCGCAGGCGGGCCTCCAGCGTCGCGACGAAGGGGGCGCCGGCGCGCCAGGCGGCCGAGGCGGCGGCGGCGCGCGCGCGCAGCTCCCGGAGGGCGCGGTCGGGGTTGCGGCGGAGCTCCTTGCCGAGGATCAGGACAGCGTCGAAGGGGGCGGGCATCCCGAGCAGGATTGCACCAACACGCCTCGCACAAAAGGGGGAGGTGCGCCGGACGCCGGGGTGGATACGTCGAAGGGATGTCCACACCGGTGCCGCCCACGCCCGCCTCCGCCCGCGCGAGCTTCGCCGCCTGGCGCGCCGCCCTCGACTCCTGGTGGAGCGACGATCCGCACCTCGCCTCGCTCCTGCGGCACCACCTCCCCGAGGCGGACCGGGCGCGCGCGGTCGAGGCGCTCCAGCCGTTCGCCGAGGCGTGCGCGGGGCCGCTCGACCGCCTGATCGTCGAGACCAACCGCGACGAGCACCTGCCCGCCCTGCGGCGGTGGGACGGCCACGGCAACCGCATCGAGACCGTCGTGTTCCACCCGGACTACCACACGATCGGGCGCGCCGTGTACCGCACCGGGGTGATGAGCCGGTACGCCACGCCGGGTCGTGAGCTGGAAACGTTGGGGCTCACCTACCTGCTCGCGCAGGACGGGGAGGGCGGCCACTGCTGCCCCCTCGCGTGCACCGCGGGGATGATCAAGATCCTCCAGGCCGCCGGCACCGCGCCCGCGTGGCTCGAGCGCCTCTACGATCCCGACTACGACACCCACTTCCACGCGAGCCAGTTCCTCACCGAGGTGCAGGGCGGCTCCGACGTGGGCGCCAACGCGCTCGTCGCGCACGAAGGCGCCGACGGCTGGACCGTCTCCGGCGAGAAGTGGTTCTGCTCCGTCATCGACGCGCACCTGTTCCTCGTCACGGCCCGCCCCGTGGGCGCCCAGGGCGTCGTGACGGGCGGCACCGCCGGCCTGCGCACGTTCGTCGTGCCGCGCCACCTGCCGGACGGCGCCCTCAACAACTTCGAGATCCGCCGCCTCAAGTACAAGCTCGGCACCCGGTCGATGGCCTCGGCCGAGGTCGACTTCCGCGACGCGGTGGCCGTGCCCGTGGGGGACTTCCGGCGCACCGTCGAGCTCGTCCTCAACACGTCCCGGCTCTACAACGCCACGAGCGCGGCGGGCCTGCTCCAGCGCGCCTGGCGCGAGGCCGACGGCTACGCCCGCGCCCGGCTCGCGTTCGGCCACCCGATCCTCGATTTCCCCTTGATCGCGCGCATCGTCGCCCGGCTGAAGGTCGAGGCCTACGCCGCCCGCGGCGTGACCTTCCTGCTCGCCGCGCACGCGCCCGTCGGGGGGGATGCCGCGCCGCCGGCGTGGCGGATGCTCGTGAACCTCAACAAGATCTGGACCGCGACCACCTGCCCCGCCGGCGTGCGCGACGCCATGGAGGTGCTCGGCGGCAACGGCGCGATCGAGGACTTCTCGGTGCTGCCGCGGCTGCTCCGCGACAGCCTCGTGCTCGAAGCCTGGGAGGGCGGCCACGGGGTCCTGTGCGCCCAGATCCTCCGGGACGCCGCCCGCCTCGGCCTGCACGAGCCGATGTTCGCGTGGCTCGAGGCGCTCGGCGGCGCCACCCCCGACCTCGCCCGCGCCCGCGCGCGCTGGCAGCGTGTCCTCGCCCTCCCCGAGGCCGAGGCGTCCGCCCACATCCGCGATGTCGTCGAGGAGCTCCGGCCCGTCGCCCAGGCCGCGGCGCTCGCCGCCGAGGCGCGCACCCCCGGCTCCGATCCGCTCCTGCCCGTGGTGATCGAGCACCTCCTCGTCACCTCCCGTCGGGGCTGGGATCCGCTCGACGACGAGGGCCTGTCCGCCCGGATCGCGGCCCTCGTCGCGCCGATCGCCTCGGACGCGTAGCCCGCGTCACCGGTCTGCCCTTCGGCGCTCGCCGCGAGCGCGCACGCCCGCATCTCCAGGGAGCGGAGGCGTCGCGCTCGTCGGACGCTTGGGGGAATCATGACCGACCGGCTGTCGACGCACCTCGCGATGCTGTTGTTCCTCGCGGCCACGTTCGTGCTGCTCATGGGCGTGATCTGGATGGGTCACATGCGGTACATGCTCATCGGCATCTGACCGCCGCCGGCACCGCGAGAACCGCCGACACCGTCGTCACCGCCCGACGTACGCCTCGAACGCCGCCATGAGGTCGGGGAGGGTCCGCGACATCGCCCAGGATTGCACGGGCGCGGGCATCGCGCCGGTGTCCGCCCACAGGGTGTAGCTGACGAACGTGCCGCCGTCGGGGAGCGGATGGAGGTCCCATCCGCCCTGGCCGTGCCGCTGGAAGGGCGCGTCGTCCACCCAGGGCGCGATCCGGGCGGCGAACGGCGCCGGGTCCACCGCTGTCCAGCAGTTGCGGAGCGCGCGATCGCTGCGCTCCAGCCAGCGGACCACGACCACCACCTGTCGCCGGACGCGGATGGCGCCCCACAACACGCGGATGTCGAGCTGCTGGAAGATCGTCTCGGCGTCGAGCCGCTCGATGCGCCGCGTGCCGATGGAGGCCGGGTGCCACGTGTCCTGGTCCTCCGGGCGGTCGAGCACCGGCGCCCAGGCCGCGAGCGGATGGGCGCTCCGGAAGGTCACCCGCGCCCCCGCCAGCTTCACGCCGTCTGCGCCGGTCAAGGCCCCCTGGCCCACGATCGGGGCCGCGGTGACGACGGCAGGGGGTGGGATACGCGCGAGCACGTCGTCGTCGCAGGCCCAGGCGACAGCCACCAGCAGCATCGGGGGAGCGTAGCCCTCCGCTGGCACGCCTACAAACTCCTGACGGGCACCGGCCGCCCGGGCGCCCGTTCGGGCCGTCCTCACTCGCCAGGGACCGGCTACACTGCGCGAATCTCGAGGACGCATGTCACCGCTTCTGCTCCTCGCCCTCGCGTGCGACGGCCCCGGGCCACCGGGCGCGTCCGAGGGCGACTTTTCGGCCGAGGCCACGCTGGAGGAGGACATCCCCACCGTCGCGTGGGTCACCTGGGAGACAGAGGCGGCCGGCACGTCCTGGGTCGAGTTCGGCCCCACCGAGGCCCTCGGGCGGTCGACCGTGCCGAGCACGAGCGAGACCACGGCGCACGCCGTCCTGCTCGCCGGGATGGCCCCCCGCTCCACCTGGTATTGGCGCGCGGTGTCCGAGGTGGGCGGGGAGCGCCTCGAGAGCCCCATCGGAACGCTGGAGACCGGCGTGGCGCCACGCCACCTCCCCACGGTCACCACCGGCACCTACGACCGAACGCTCGCGCAGGCCGGCTACACGCTCACCACGTCGCTCGGGAGCCCGTCCTGGGTCATCGTGTTCGACCCCGACGGCGCGCCCGTGTGGTGGCTGCAGGCGCCCGACGAGAGCGTGATCGCGCAGGTGCGGCTCTCGCCCGACGGCACCTCCGTGCTCTACAACGTCGCGAGCCTCAACTTCGGCGTGGACGTCGGCGTCATCCGCAAGGTGCGGCTCGACGGCGAGCTCCTCTCCGAGACCCGCACCGAGCTCGGCCACCACGACTTCGTCGCGCTCCCCGAGGGCGGCTTCGCCTACATCGCGGCGGACATCCGCCCGTGGATCGACCCCGCGAACGGCGGAGAGCGCCAGGTCGTGGGGGATGCCATCGTGGAGGTGCCCGAGGGCGCGGTCGACGGGTCGGCCTCCACCACGATCTGGAGCACGTGGGACCACTTCGCGGTCGACGTCGACGAGTCCGACAACGACTTCTACCCCCAGGGCCTCGACTGGACGCACTGCAACAGCATCAAGCTCGAGGACGGCAGCTACGCCCTGTCCGTCCGCAAGGAGAACGCCTTCGTCAACATCGACCGCGCCACCGGGCAGACCCTCTGGCAGATCGGCGGCGTCGGCAGTGACTGGACCCAGACCGAGGGCCGGCCGTTCGTGGGCCAGCACTCGCCCGAGCTCGTGGGGGAGGATCACTTCCTCCTCTTCGACAACGGGGACATCGAGGTGGCGAACGCGTACTCGGAGGCCGTCGAGTACCGGATGGACCCCGAGGCCCGCACCTTCACGCCCGTCTGGTCCTTCGACTACGACCAGCGCATCTCGTCCTACCTCCTCGGGGATGTCGAGCGCCTCGAGAACGGCAACACCCTCGTGGCGTGGGGGAGCGGCGGCACCATCACCGAGGTCACGCCCGACGGCGAGACCGCCTTCCAGGTGAACCTCGGGATCGGCTCCGCGGTCGGGTTCACCCACCACATCGACCAGCTCGGCGGGGTCGCCCCATGATGCTCCTCGCGCTCCTCGCGCTCCTCGGCTGCACCGGCCCGTCCGACGACACCGGCACGGCGCCCTTCGACGGACGGTTCGTCTTCACCGACGCGAACAACTACAGCTACACCAGCGCGATCGACGTGGCCGCCCAGGAGGTCCAGCTCGGCCAGGACGTGACCTTCGACTGGTCCGGCCTCACGACGGACCTGCTCGGCCACCCGATCGATCCCGCCACCGACATCGATCTCGTGTGGGTGGTCCAGTTCCCCACCCTCACCGAGGACGAGGTCGTCGCCGCCATCGTCGCCGAGACCCTCCTCCAGATGGACGTGGGGCCCTACATCCAGTTCGACAACGACCCCGCCAACGGCACCACCGCGCGCATGTCGGAGTTCGTCGTCCCCCCGGCCACGCCCATCGTCCCCGAGGACGACTTCGTCGACGGCGCCGGCACGTGGCTCGTGCGCGGCACCACCGGCCTCCTCGAGAACCGCATGCTCGGCTTCATGCGCCCGACGGACACGAGCGCCAACCACACCTTCGTGCTCGGCTCCGACTCGGCCACGCTCGACTTCCAGGCCGATCTCGCCTCGCTCACCGACTTCCGATTCGACACGGAGCCGACGAGCTACGTCGCCGACTGGTCCGGCCTCGAGACCCACGCCAACGGCAACGACATCCTGCTCGACTCGCTCGATCAGCTGATGGTCGCGCGCTACGACGGGCTGACCCTCGACGACATCGCCGCCGACTTCATCGATGTCGAGCTGATCGCGAGCGAGATCTACACGGCGGACGTGTACGGGGCCCTCGACTACACCGCCGACCTCTCCCTCGCGACCAACGCCGACGGGGTCGCGTTCTCGGGCTTCCCCGACGGGTCGTTGTGGCTCGTCGCGCTCCGCTGCACCGCGTGCACCAACCCCGCGCCGCCGTTCCTCACGGTGGTGCAACGCGAGGGCGTCGTCGAATGAACCTGCCTCCGGTCTGGCTCTCGCCGCCCGCGGTGCGGCTCCCCGAGACCGTCCGCACCAACGACGACGTGCTCCGCCTCGTCCACGCCGAGTTCCGCGGCCCCGAGGACGCCTGGGGCCCCGTCAACCGGCGCATCCGCTCGCTCCTGCGCGCGTGCGGCACGGACCGCCGCCACTGGGAGGCCGAGCCGCTCCCCCTCGCCGGGCATGCCGCCGCCGCGTCCGCCGCCGTGCTCGCCGCCCAGGGCCTGACCCCGGACGACATCGACCTCGTCCTCTACGGATCGCTCGCCCGCGAGTACTTCGAGCCGGCCACCGCCTCCGAGGTCGCAGGAGTGCTCGGCGCGAACCGCGCCCTCGCCCTCGACCTCACCGCCGCGTGCGCGGGTAGCCTCCTCGCCGTGCAGGACTTCGTCGCCCGGTCCGCGGTGGACGACGACTTCCGCACCGGCCTCGTGTGCACCTCGACGATGACCCCCCCGGGCTTCATCCAGTACGGCATCCAGACCCCCGAAGAGGTCGCCCTCCTCGGCGCCGGCCTCACCCTGGGCAACGCCTCCACCGCGATGATCGTGTCGCGCGCGCAGCCGGCGGGCGGCAGCGGCCGCATCCGCGCCTTCCTCGGCGAGGGCATGTCCGCGCATCACGGGCTCTGCCGCGCGGACATCCACGGGCACTTCGTGAGCGATGGCCCCGCCATCTTCGCGCTCGCGCAGCACATGCCCGGCCACGTGCGCCGCCTCTGCGCGCGCGCCGGGTGGGCGGTGAACGAGGTCGACCTCTTCGTCACCCACCAGCCGTCGAACAGCGTGCTCCGCGCCATCGCCGGGGCGCTCGAGGTCGATCCCGCCCTCATGCCGGCCCTGCACAGCCTCTACGGCAACTGCGCCGAGAGCTCCGTGCCCATCGCGCTCCGCCACGCCCTCGACCACGGCCGCATCCAGCCCGGCGCGAAGATCGTGATGGCCGCCGCCGCCAGCGGGTTCGTGATGGCCAGCCTCGCGGTGGAGTGGGAGGGCTGACTCCAACCAGGTGAGGCCCTGTCGGTAGCCCCGGCACCCGAGCTACCGAGGTAGCCTACGAACCTGTCTCGCGCGCCGCCGCCGGGAGCGGCAGGGCCTTCTGCTCCTCGGGGAGCGCCTCGTCGAAGGCGGCGTAGACCTTCGCCACCATCTCGTCGAGGTTCTCGAGCGTCCAGTCGTCGGTGGAGATCGCGGGGAGCGCCCGCATGCCGAGCGTGGTCGGGTTGACGGTGAAGGTGTTCTTCTTCATCGCCTTGTGCGCGCCGGTCACGACGACCGGGACGATGGGGAGCCGCGTGGCGATGGCGAGGTGGGCGAACCCCTTCTTGAACGGGCGCAGCCGGCCGTCCTTCGCGCGGGTGCCCTCCGGCCACATCCATACGCCGATGCCGTACTTGCGGATGATGCGCGCGGTGTCGGCGAGCGACTCGATGGCCGAGGCGGTGTTCCCGCGATCGAGCAGGATGTGCCCGGAGATCGCGTAGAGCTGCCCGAAGAAGGGGTAGTAGACCACCTGCTTCTTCGCGACGCCCACGGTGCCGATCGGCGCGAGCCAGATGCCGACGAAGATGTCGAGCATCGACGTGTGGTTCGAGATGTAGATGGCCGGGTGGCTGGCCCGCACCTGCTCGGAGATGCCCGGCGGCACGCTGGCCCCGGCGAGCCAGAGGCACGTGCGGCCGGTGACGTGGCCGAACACGTTGCAGGTCTTGATGCGCAGGCTCCGGCTCGGCAGGAACAGCAACACCAGCGCGGCGAACACGGCCGTGGCGATGGCCATGAACACGACGCCGAACGACAGGCGGAGGAGACTGGAGAGGCGCGAGAGCGGCATCGTGGGGAGGATCCGTTCCGAAGATCGTAGTCCTCCGCTGTCACGGCGAGGTCACCGCATGCGCGACGACCCCGCCGAAGCGTGCCCCGAAGGGACTACTTCCCCTTCTTCGCCTCTTCCTTCTTGCGCTTCTCTTCGGCCTTGAGCACGTCCTTCAGCTTGTGCTCGGCGGCGTAGTCGAGCTTCGCCTGCTTCCAGTCGAACACCTCGAAGGGCAGCCCGGACTTCTCGAACAGGGGCTTGATGGTGTCCACCGGCCCGACCACCGACACGATCTCGTGGCCGACGCAGCGGTCCATCAGCGGCTTGATCTGGTCGATCGTCACGTTCGCGAGCTGGTCGGGGTAGGTCTTGAAGAAGTCGACGCCCCAGCCCAAGTCGTAGGTGCCGGCGATGCGGCCCATCATCTGCGCGGTCGACTGGTGGCCCGCCACGTAGCCCTGGGCGCGGTTGTACTTCACGACCGCGAGCGTCTTCGACGAGATGTTGCCGGCCTTCGCCTTCTCTCCGAGCTCGAGGAACACCTTGGCGGCGAGCGGCGCGGCGTCGTTCTGCACGAGGCTCGCCATGTTGAGGAACGCGATCCCGCCCCGTTGGTAGGCGGCGCCCGCGTAGGCGCCGTAGGACGCGCCGGTCTGCTCGCGGAGGGCGAGCCACGTGTCCTCGGAGAGGGCATCCCCGAGGATCTGCGCCGCGGCCACGTTCTTGGCGTCGACGGCCCCGAGCTGGCAGGTGTACGACACGTTGGTCTGGCTGGAGTTGTCCTTGTTGAAGAGCAACACCTGGCGAGCCGGCGGCTCGGTGGCGGGAGGGTAGGCGGTGCGGAGGACCTTGCCGTCCGTCGGGGGCTTGCCCCAGCCGTCCCAGCCGCCGAAGTAGGTGTCGGCGGCCTTGGTGGCCTCTTCCTGCGACGCGTTGCCGACGATGTAGAGCGTGGCGTTCTCGGGGCGGAGGATGTGCGAGAACACGTCGCTCGTGACCGAGGTGGTCCACTTGTTCATCGTGTTGTAGTCGGCGTGCGTAAACCACCGGGAGTACGGGTGGTTCGGGAGCACGCGCGACAGGGAGGTGCGCTGCGCCCACTCCTCGGGGTCCTTCATCCAGGTGAGGATGCCGTCCTGGCGATCCTTCACCCAGTCCATGCGGCCGTCGGTGTAGGGCTTGAGGTTGTCGAGGCGGTCGCGGAGGACGTAGAGCGCGTCCTCGAGGTTCCCGGCGGAGGACGCGATCTCGAACTGCGTCGTGAGCCCGCCCACGGAGAACCCGTCGAAGCCGACGATGCGGAGCGCGTCGACCACGCTCTCGTTCTGCCACATCTGCGAGGCGAACGACGCCGAGCCGTCGTCGGTGCTGTCCTGGCCGCCGCCGAAGGAGAGGCGAACCTCGACCAGCGGCGCGTTGGAGTGCGCCATGGAGACGAGCTTCACGCCGCTCTTGAGGGTGGACTCGCGGAGCTTGGTCACGTCCGGCGGGATGACCGCGCTCTTGATGAACTCGGGGGTCAGCTGTGCCTCGGTCATCATGGAGTCGAGCACGTCCTCGCGCCGCGCGCCGCGGTACTGCGCGTCGGAGGTGTCCATCGCGAGGTCGCCTTCCTCGTAGGGGAGCATGAGCACGGCCGCCGCGCGGTTGCGGTTGAGGTACTTCTCGGCGAGCTTGCGCGCCTGGTCGGCCTCGATCTTGTTGATCCACTCGAACTGGCGCGAGTAGAAGAGGGGGTCACCCGTGTAGTGCACGAAGTTCGCGGTGTCGGCCGCGCGCCCGCTGCCGATGGACGACACGAGATCGACGCTCTGGAAGGTCGCGGCGAGCTGCGCCGTCTTCGAGTAGCTGAACAGGTACTCCTGGAACGCGCGGTAGTACTCGTCCGCGCTCCACACCCGGTAGAGGCCGTCGAGGGCCTTCTCGGCGAGGCGCTCGGCGTCCTTCTCGTCGGCGATCTCGATGAAGCACCACGCCATCGACGCTTCTTTCTGCGGCTGCACGAAGCAGCCGAGGCTGTCGATCTCCGAGTTGTCCTGCTTGTAGTCCCAGCTCGGGAACATCTCCTGCCGGATGGCGATCTGGAGCTGGCCGGCCGCCATCTGCATCATCGGCTGGTAGTCGCGGTAGCCGCCGGGGAGGGTCCAGCCGAGGACGAGGGTGGGCTTCTCGACCGCGCCGTGCTCGGTGGAGAGGCCCTTGATGTCGCCCTTCACGAGCAGCGGGGCCGGGGGCGGCGGCGGCTCGGCCGAGACCGGGGTGATGCGGGCCTTCGGCTCGACGAGCGTGATCTCGTCCTTCGGGTGCTTCGGATCCACCAGCTGCTCGACCGCGAACTCGTCGAGGAACTTGGGGGCGTCCTCGAGCTTGAAGTCACCGACCACGACGATGGTGGTGTTCTCCGGCCCGTAGTTGTCCTGGAAGAACTTCTTGATGTCGGGCAGGGTGATCGCGTTGAGCGAGTCGTTGTTGCCGATGCCCGCGTAGGCCGCCCGCCCGTAGACGTGGTTGGACGGGAACAACTTGACCATCATGTAGCCGAACGCCGCGCCGGCCGCGTTCTCGTAGCGCATGCGGAGCTCGTTGCGGACGACCTCGCGCTCGGTGAGGAGCACCTCGTTCTCGACGCCCTCCCAGGCGCTCTTCATGCGCAGCGACTCGAGGCGGAGCAGCGGCACGATCTTGTCGATCGGCGCGACCGTCATGTAGTTGGTCCAGTCATCCGCCGTGGAGGCGTTGAGGACCCCGCCCATCTCGCGCAACAGATCCCACACCTTGGGGAGCTGCTTGCCTTCGGCGTCCTTCTGCTTGGAGCGGAACCACATGTGCTCGCACACGTGCGCGATGCCCTCCAACCCCTCGGGATCCGACGTGCTGCCGCGGTCGATGACGGAGGTGATCGACACGATCGGCTGGCTGTGGTCCTCCTGGAAGATGATGCGGAGGCCGGACGGGAAGTTGAAGTCCCGCATCTTCACGTCGTACTGCTTGTACTTGACTTCCATCTTCGCGCGCGGCGGCGCGTCCGCCGAGGCCACGAACGGGAGGACGGCGAGCGTCAGCAGGAGGGGGATGCGGCGCATGGACACTCCGATATCGGGGAGGCGCCCGCAATTCGGGCACACGAGGGGGCCGCATTGTAGCCGATCGTCTCGTCCTGAGCGATCCGCCGCCTGCCGACCGGTTTGCCTCCTGCACGGCCTCGGGACACATTGCCGCATGCGCAAGCCCCTGCTCCTGGGTCTGGGCCTCGTCACGATCGTCGGATCGGGCGCGCTCGCGTACTGGCGGCTCCGCCCCGAGCCGGAGCCGCTCGCCGTGCCCGTCGAACAGAAGTATGAGGACATCCAGCGCGCCGAGTACGAGAAGTGGATGCAGGACCTCGGCTACACCGAGTGACGTGCGTTCCCTCCCCTTCACCTTCCTCGTCGTAGCGTGCCTCGCCGTGCTCCTCGGAGCGCGGTTCGGGTTGGAGTCGTTCGCGAGTAGCGTCGCGGCCGCCGCGGCCGCCGTGGCGCCGCCCCAAGGCGTGATGGCGCTCCCCCCGAAGCCCGACGGCGCGGCCCAGCCCGTCGCCGAGGAGGGCACCGGCGCCGGCAGCGCCCTGCTCACGCTCGAGGCCTGCCTCGCGATGGGGGAGGACGTGCGGGACGTGTGCCTCCAGGCCCTCGCGCGGCAATCGGCCGCCCGTGACCCCGAGGGCGCGCTCCAGGTGTGTGCGCGCATCACCGACGAGGAGCTGCGCCTCGAGTGCCATGCCGACGTGGCCGAGGCGGTGTCGCCGATCGATCGCGCCGTCGCCGAGGCGATCTGCGCCGCCATCCCCGCGATGAAGTGGCGCGGCCAGTGCAACTTCGGCATGGGGCTCGCGCTCGCCGAGATCGACCCGGAGTACGCGCTCGCCCGGTGCGAGCTCTCCGAGGCGTTCCGTGACTTCTGCCGCCACGACGTGGCGGGAGAGGTCGCGCTGGAGGATCTCGAGCCCGCGGTCGCCTTCTGCGCGCGGGAGGAGGGCGACCACCTGACGCGCTCCACCTGCTGGCACGGCATCGGGAAGTACCTCGCGCGGCGCGACTTCGCCGAGGCCGCCGCGGCCTGCACGCGCGCGGTCGCCACCTCCCAGACCAACTGCTTCCACGGGGTCGGCTGGGGCGCCGCCGAGCGCGACCCCGACACCACGCTCGTGGCCTGCGCGGCGCTCCCCGCGCACGCCGACAGCTGCCGCCAGGGTGTCGCCCACCAGCTCAAACGTTTCGATCCCACTCGCGGCATCGCGCTCTGCGAGAGCATCGCCACCCCTTCCATCCGCGAACGCTGCCTGACGTTCCTGAAGAGATGACCCCATGCTGACCTACCTGCTGACGGCGTTCTCGGGCCCCGCGGCGTTCTTCATGTACGCCCTGCTCGCGGTGATGGCGTTCGCCCTCGCCGTCGTCATCGAGCGCAGCGTCACCCTGCTCCGCTACCGCTGCGATCCCGACCCGCTCATCGCGAAGGTCGACGCCGCGGTGCGGAACGGCAGCACCGCGGCGCTCGTGCTCGGCGTCACCCCGATGGAGGAGGTCGTGCGCGCCGGGCTCGCGTACCACGACCCCGAGCTCGCCTGGGAGGCCATGGCGGCCGCGTCGGTCGACGCCGAGCTCCGCGTGCGCCGCCGCATCGCCTACCTCTCCACGGTGGCGTCGATCGCCACGATGGTGGGCCTCTTCGGCACGGTGTACGGCCTCATCCTCGCCTTCGGCGCCCTCGGGGACGTGGCGGCCGCCGAGCGCGCCGCCCAGCTCTCGGAGGGCAGCTCCACCGCGATGGCGACCACCGCGTTCGGCCTCCTCGTGGCCATCCCGGCGCTCGCCGCGCATGCCCTCGCCGAGGCGAACGCCCGCGAGCTGCTCGGAAACATCGAGCGCGTGGCCACCCGCCTCGTCCTCTCGATGAAGGCGGCGCGCCAGTCGTGAAGCGGCGGGGCCTCTTCACCGCGGCGCCCGAGGTCGAGGCGGACGTCCGTCCCACCCTGCTCGGGGTGGTGACGCTGATGTTCCTCCTCCTCTTCTTCCTCCTCACCACCTCGTCCGGCCAGCGCCTCGGTGTGCTCGACCTTCGGCTCGGCTCTCCCGCCGACCTCGCGCCGCTCCCGCACGCCGGGCTCGTGAAGGACGTGGCGATCACGCTCCGCGGGCCCGTGCTCACGCTCGCCTACACGGTCCAGTCGACCGACATCGCGGCGGCCGCCACCTCGGTGGAGCGGCGGACGAAGGACCTCCCCGCGCAGGGCGAACGCCCCGACCTCGCCGCGCTGCTCGCAGCGCTGCAGGAGGTGCACGACATCGATCCCTCGCAGGAGCGCGCCCGGCTCGACCCCGCCGATGACGCGACCACCGAGACCATCATCGCGGTGATGGACGTGATCCACGGCCCCGTGGACGCGCCGCTGTTCCCCAAGGTCGCGCTCGCGGGGAGCGCCGGATGAGGCGCCGCCGCCTGTTCTCGGCCGCCCCGTCCGGCCCCTTGCCGGGCCTCGACGTGGGCGCGCTCGCCCCCCTCGTCGACATGATGACGTTGTTGCTCGTGTTCCTGCTCCGCTCCTACTCGACCGAGTCGGCGCCCATGCCGCCCGAGGGGCGCTTCGAGCTCGCCGGGACCGTGTCCGAGGAGGCCCGCGAGGGCGGGTCCGTGGTGGTCCTCATCTCCGGCGACGCCGTGTACGTCGAGGGCCGCCGGGTCATCGCGGTCGCGTACCTCCCCCCGGAGCTGCTCGTCCGCGAGATCTACGACCCGCTCCTCCTCATGCGCGACAAGCGGCGCATCGAGGTGCATGCCGACCGCGCCATCCCGTGGGGCGTGCTCAAGCGTGTGCTCCACACCGCGCGCACCGCCGGGTTCGAGGAGCTCTCGCTGGTGGCCGCCAACACGTCGAGCCTGTAGCGCGGCTGCCGCAGCGCACCGGGGCCCGCGCGCCCCACTCCGGTCGACCCCTCGGCCGGGAGCGAGGTCGATGCTCGATCTCATCGGGCACGTCTTCCGGCACGAAGCTTGCTATCCTGCGGGCCGGAGGCCCCCATGCTGCTCGGCTGTCTACTCGCGTGCTCGGAGTACGCGCTCGACAAGCGGGACACCGAACCCAGCACTCCCGAGCCGGACATCGTCGTCGAGCCCGCCTCGCTCGAGTGGGCAACCCTCGGTGTGAGTTGTGTCGACGAGCAGCTCGTCACCGTCTCCAACGTGGGCGAGGGCCCGCTCACGCTCGACGCCACCTACGCCGAGGGGGATGCCGCCTGGTCGGCCGAGTCGCGGACCGACACGCTGCTCTCCGGGGAGAGCCTGACGTTCTCCGTACGCTTCTCCCCGATGCGCGCCGGCGAGATCGTGGGGGACGTGATCGTCCGCTCCGACGATCCCGACGAGCCCCAGGTCACCGTGCCCGCCGAGGGCCGGGCCGCGGCGGAGGGACTCGTGTCGGATCGGTTCATCCAGGAGGCGGCGCCGGTCGACGTGTTGTGGGTCATCGACAACTCGGGCTCCATGGGCCAGGAGCAGGCGCGCGTCGCCGCGGCGATCGCGTCGTTCTTCTCGTGGTTCACCACGCTGAACCTCGACTACCAGATGGGGGTCATCACCACCGACGTCGTCAACCCGATCTACTCGGGCCGGCTCGTGGGCGCCCCGGCCTTCATCGTCCCCACCACGATCAACCCCGAGCTCGAGCTCGCCGAGGCCATCGCCGTGGGCACCGAGGACATGGGGGACGAGTCCGGGCTCGCCGCCGTCGAGCTCGCGCTGTCCGAGCCCGTCCTCTCGGCGGAGAACGCCGGCTTCCTCCGGCCCGAGGCCAACCTCGCGATCATCTTCCTCTCGGACGAGCCCGAGTTCTCGGCGGCTGACTCCGCCCACTACATCGCCTTCCTCGAGACCCTGAAGGCCGAGCGCGAGGACATCCTCGTGTCCGCCATCGTGGGTGACCAGACCACGGGCTGCAGCAACACCTGCGACGAGCTTCCGCAGGACGCCCAACCGGGGGACAAGTACCTGGACGTGGTGGCGGCGTTCACCGGCGTGTTCGGGAGCATCTGCACGTGCGATCTGGAGCCCACCCTCGACCAGATCGGCCTGGAGACCACCCGCTACGTCCGGAGCTTCCGCCTGACGAGCGTGCCGACCGACCCCACGGCGATCGCCGTGTACGTCGACGGCGAGCTGTCCGTCGACTGGACGTGGATCGAGGCCTCGAACGAGATCGTGTTCACGATGCCCCCGATCAACGGCAGCGAGGTGGTCGTGCGGTACCCCACCGCGCTCACCTGCGAGTAGCGCCCATCGGCAGCTCGACAATGGGTCCACGCCGCCCGCGCACCCCGACCCCCACCGGGAACCAGCCCGTTGACTCGGTGTTTATTCTCCGTGGTGACCAAGACAGTCGCCGCCTCGGAAAGCACCCGGGGCCGCTGCACGGGGGGCCACGTCATGTTCCTTCTCTGGGTGTTCGGATGTACGGATCAGGGCTTTTCGCTGTTGCGGCCCAATCCGGCGGATGCCGAGCCTGACATCCAGGTCTCGCCGAGCGAGGTGGCGTTCACGCCCCTCGCCGTGGGGTGCTTCGATCGAGTGCCCGTGACCATCACCAACGTGGGCGAGGGCCCGCTCGACGTGCGGGGCACGTGGCTCCAGGGGAGCGACGAGACGGCGGCCGACTACTCGGTCGAGTTCCTCTCCACGACCCTCGTGCCCGGCGACAGCGAGACCATCCAGCTCCAGTTCGAGCCTTCGCTCGTCTGGGACGCCGTGGCCGAGCTGATCGTCGACTCGGACGATCCCGACGAGCAGCGGCTCCGCCTCCCGATCGCGGGCGCGAGCTTCGACCCGACGTGGACGCTCGACGTCTTCCACCAGGAGCCCGACACCATCGACGTGTTGTGGGTCATCGACAACTCGGGCTCGATGTACGAGGAGCGCGACCGGGTGATGTCCGAGATCGAGTCCTTCTTCCAGTGGTTCGTCGCGCTCGACCTCGACTACCACATGGGCGTCATCACGACGGACGTGGTCAACCCCCTCTACTCGGGCAAGCTCGTCGGCACCCCGACCTACATCAGCCCGGCCTCGCCCGACCCGCAGGGCGCGCTCGCGCGCGCAATCGACGTGGGACACGTCGAGATGGGCGACGAGGCGGGGCTCCAGGCCATGCAGATGGCGCTCACGGAGCCGCTCGCGTCCGGCCACAACAATGGCTTCTACCGGGAGGACGCCCGGCTCGCGGTGATCTTCCTCTCGGACGAGCCCGACTACTCCGCGCTCGAGCCCGCCGCGTACATCCGATTCCTCGAGGGGCTGAAGGCCGACCGGGAGGACATCTTCGTGGCGGCCATCGTCGGCGATCGCGAGGATGGCTGCGCGAACGACTGCGGCGCCGAGCAGGCCAGCGCCGACGAAGGCGGACGCTACCTCGACGTGGCGGAGGCGTTCGAAGGCTTCGAGGAGAGCATCTGCACCTGCAACCTCGGCCCCGCGATGGAGCGCATCGGCTTCGAGAGCACGTTCTACCTGCGGGCGTTCCCGCTCTCGGAAAAGCCGGGCGTGCCGTCCCTGCTCAAGGTGTGGGTCGACGGAAAGGAGGCGGGTGGGTGGAGCTACGACTCAGGCCCCAACGCCGTCGTGTTCGACAGCGCGCCGCCGCTCGGATCGGAGGTCGTGATCCGTTACCCGGTGGAGGACCCGTGCGGGTGACCCGCGTGCGGGGGCTTCAGGCCAGCGCGGCCCCGAGACGCTCCAACGCGGCGTGAAGCTGCGCGGGGGAGACGGCGCCGACGCTCATGCGGAACCACCCACTCTCACCCGCGAGGTCGAAGGCCTGGAAGGGCACGACGGCCACGCCGGCCCGATGGAGCAGGAAGCGGCGGATGTCCTCGTTGGTGGTCATCGGGGCGTCGTCGAGGCCGGGGCGGCCGAACAGCTTGTCGAAGCGCACGGAGAGGTAGATCGCGCCTTGCGGCACGAGGTGCTGGACGCCGAGCCGCGTGAGGCCCGCGTCGAGGATGTCGAGCCGCTCGGCGAGCGCGGCGCGGAAGGTGGCTCCGAAGGCCTCCATCGCGGCGTCGTCGTCGAGGAGCGCGGCGGTGCCGACCTGCTCGGGCTTGGGGGCCCAGGCGCCCACGTGCCCGATGAAGGCCTTCATGCGCTCGGCGAGCACGGGCGGCAGCACCGCCCACCCGACGCGCAGCCCGGTGGCGGCGAAGGCCTTGGAGATGGCGTCGATCGTGATGATGTACGGCGTGACCTCGGGCACCAGCGCGGCCGGATGCGCATGCGTGGCGCCGCCGAAGGTGAGGCGCCAGTAGACCTGGTCCCACATCCACATCAGGGGCTTCTCGCCGGTGCCGACGCGCCGCTCGTTCTCCGCGACGATGGCGCGGGCGAGCGCGGCGAGGCGCTCGGGCGCGATCACCGTCCCCGTCGGGTTGAGCGGCGAGTTGAGCGTGAACAGGCGCGCCGTCGGGAGGTGCGGCGCGAGCTGCTCGACGGTGGGGAAGAAGTCGTCCTCCGCGCGGGTGACGAGCGGCACGGCGTTCGCGCCGGTGAGCTGCCCGTAGTAGCCGTTGTTCCAGCTCGGCACGGCGAACACGAGGGTGTCGCCGGGCTCGAGGAACAGGCGGTAGGTCGCGTACATGACCGGGCGCGCGCCGCTCGCGACGACCACCCACTCGGGCGAGAACTCGAGCCCCAGCTCGCGGCGGTACCACGCGCACACGGCCCGGCGCAGCTCGGGGATCCCCTCCGAAGGGGGGTAGTTGGTCTGGAAGCCGTCCATCGCCGCCACGGTGGCGTCGCGCAGCGCCGGGGGCACCGGGAACTGCTTCGGATCGAAGTCGCCGACCGTGAGGTTGCACACCGGCAGGCCCGCCGCGGCGAGCGCCCGCACCTCCGCCGCGATGCCCAGGATGAGGGACCCCTGCATCTCGCGGGCGATCTGGGTGAGGCCGCTGGCGCCGTGGGCGGCGCTGTCGGAGGAGAGGTGGTCGGCGAGCGAAGTCATCCGCGACTGCTAACTCCGTGGGCGCCCGCGCGAAGGGCGGTGGCACCCGCCTGCTGGCTTCTTCGTAGGGGCGTCCGGTGGCCGCCGGGCTCCGAATTCAGGCCGAGATGGCCCGCCGGGGGCGGACGGCCTGAATTCGGAGCCCGGCGTCCAGGGGGACGCCTCCCCAGGGGGACGCCGGGGCGCACACCGCCCTTCCCGCGGGCGCTCCTCTGCGTTTTTTTTGCAGCCGCGAAGGGGGGAGGCAGGAGGCCGCTAGATCTCCACCCGCCACACCCGCTCCCGCCCGCCGATCCAGAGCGCGCCGGGGACGGCGGCGAGGCTCCAGGGGCGCTCGAGGGGGACGGGGACGCGGTGGAGGGCGCCGTGGGCGAGGACGTGCAGGGCGCCGTCCGCGAGCGCCCAGAGGCGGCCCTCGGCGTCGACGGTGAGGGCGGTGGGCTCGGGGCCCTGGGCGGACCAGGCCGCGCCGTCGAAGCGGTGGAGGGTGCCGAGCGCGGCCACCCAGAGGCATCCCTCGGCCCACGCGAGGTGGCGCACGGGGCGCGGGCGGGCGTCGGCGAAGGTGCGGATCGGGCCGCCGCCGTCGACCACGTGCAGCTCGCCGCTCCGCGTGCCCGCGTACACCACGCCCGCCGGATCGCTCGCGAGCGCGAGGGTGTCCACCGGGCCGACGCCGCCGAGAAAGTGCGTCCGGTAGCCGGCGTAGAGACGATCCCCCGCGGCGAGGAGCGCGTTCAGGTCGTCGTAGCCGTCCTCCTCGTCGGGGCCGTGCCGCTGGGAGGTCACCTTCGTGCCGAAGTCCCACGCGTAGAGCATCTGGCTGCTCGCGACGTGCAGGTGCCCGCGGAACACCGCCATCGCCTCGACGCGCCGGGCCTCGCGCCGGGCGCCGGGCGGCCACGGGAACGGGGTGAACGCGCCGTTCTTCCAGACCGTCAGGCCGTAGTCCGAGCCGAGCGCCACCGCGCCGCCGGGGAGCGCGTGCACGCACCGGACCGTCGCCACGTCGGTCTCGCCGATCTCGGCGCAGCTCCACGACGTGACCGAACCGACCCGGGCGGGCCGGGGCGGGCGGAACTGCCACCGGAGCCAGGTGCGGTGCGGATCGTCGACGGGCACGGCGCGCGTGCGAGGCCCCGGGGCGCGGCCCGCGAAGAGCCCCGCGAGCGAGGGATCGGGCGCGCCGCCCCGCGCGACGTCCGCCGCGAGGAGCACGGCGTCCGCGGCGTCGGGGGTGAGCGGTTCACCGGTCGTGCCATCGACCGCGGCGCCGCCCGCGTGCTCCGTCAGCGCGGCCCGCACGTGGAAGGGATCGGGATCCCCCAACCGCCGGGCGATGCGCGCCCGCGCGAGGCCGAGGCCCGCCTCGTCGAGCGAGTCGAGCACCTGGTCGGCGGGCCCGGACGGCACCGCGAAGCGGGTCGCGAGCCGGGAGGTGCCGAGGCCGACCGCTCCGTTCACTCGCCCCCGCCGGAGTCCCCGCCGGTGTCGCCCGTGTCGCCGGTGTCCTCGGGGGGCACGTAGCCCTGAGGGTACGCGTGGAGCGGGAGGATGAGGTTGGCGTTCTCGGGGTCGCTCGAGCGGATCCGGAGCTCGCCCTGGGCAGGCTCGTTCAGGTTCAGATCCGCGACCACCGAGTAGGTCTTGGTCTGCTCCGGGGCGAGCTCCTCCGTGTCACCCCACTCCTCCATCCAGAACACGTCGCTCGCGTCGGAGATGACGCGGATCTCGTAGATCTGGAGGTTGGAATCCCCCACGCTCGTCACCGTGAACGAGCCGCTCTTGGAGTAGCCCACCTGGATCTCCGAGATGGTCAACTCCTCGACGCTGACCGACATGCGGCCGGTCCCTTCCACGATGTCGCCGTCCTTGTTCCCCGTCGTGAGCGAGGTGTCCTGCGGGCTACAGCCGACGAGGAGCGAGAGCGCGAGAATGTGCATGCCGGTCTCCAGCGGTGCAGTGTAGATGATCCGTTGAGCGAGCGCATGTCGACGATCGAGCCGCCCGGCCCCTCCGCCCCCGTCGCGATCCCCGCGCGCGTGACCGTGCGGATCGAGGTGCCGCGCGGCGGCTTCGTGAAGCGGGAGGGTGCCCGCGTCGAGTACGTGTCCCCGGTGCCGTGCCCCTTCAACTACGGGTGCGTGCCCGACCGCCCCGCCCCCGACGGCGATCCCCTCGACGCCCTCGTCCTCGGGCCGCGCCTCGCGATCGGCGCCGAGGTCGACGTGCCCGTGCACGCCGTCGCACGCTTCCTCGACGACGGCGCGGTCGACGACAAGCTCGTCTGCGGCCCCGACCCGACCGACGCCGAGCTGCGGGCGATCGCCCGGTTCTTCCGCGTGTACGCCATCGCCCGGCGCTGGATGAACCGCGCCCGCGGCCACCACGGGGACACGCGCTTCCTCGGCGTCGAGCGGCGCCCCACGGACGACGCCGGCGGCTGACCTCGCGGATCTCGGGCGCGGCACGGGCACGACTCCTCCGGACCAGAGGTCGACACCGCGCCGGCCGCGGTCCAGCCCGGCGGCCGACGCAGGGTCCACCGACCCGCACTCCCGCGATGGAAGCGCGTTGTAGGCGCGCACGCGCCCCCGCCCCGATACGGAGGCGCGCTTGACCGACCGCCTCCCAGCGCTGCTGCGTGCGCCCGCCACCTGGATCGCCCTCGCGTTGGTGGGGCTCGTGGTGTGGGTGCACGCGCCGCTGTTCTCGCAGGGCGGCATCCTCGGCGCGCCCGGCACCGACGTGATCCGCGCGGCGTGGGGGCTCGACCACCAGGCCCGCGCGCTGCCCGGCCTCCCCTTCTGGACCGATCGCGTCGGCTTTCCCGAGGGGGTGAAGATCATCGTCCTCCCGATGCTCTCGAGCCTCCTCGGCGCACCGCTGCACGCCGTGCTCGGCCCGACCGCGGGCTACGACGCCTGGGTGCTCGCGCTGTTGTGGGCGTCGGGCTTCGCGACCGCGATGCTCGTCCGCGCGGTGAGCGGCTCGTCGGCGGCCGGCCTGCTCGCGGGGAGCGTGCTCGTCGTCCAGCCCATGCTGCTGCTGGCGATCACCGACGGCACGCCGGAGTACGTGGCCGTCTGGCCCCTGTCGGCGGCGCTGCTCGCGACGTGGGCGGCCGCGCGAGGGGTTCCGGCGGGGGGCATCGCGACCGCGTCGACGGGCCCCGCCTCGCTCCGGATGCCCATCGTAGCGGGGCTCCTCTGGGGTGTCGTCGCGCTCGACAGCCCCTACCACGCGGTCTTCGGCGCGCCGTTCCTGCCGCTCGTCGCGTGGGGCATGCCCCGTCGGAACCTGCTGGCGTTCGTACTCGCGGGCGTGCTCGGCGGGCTCGTGCTCCTGGCCGCCTACTACGGCCTCCCCGTCGGCGACGTCGAGGACCAGCGCCGCGGTACGAACGCCGTCCAGCTCTCGGTCTGGCACCAGTGGGAGACCGGCAACCTGAGCCGCCCCTGGGACTACACCCTCGCGCCCGGCTTCGTGCCGATCCGCACGATCGCGGGCGCGTTGGTCCTCGCCGCGTTGCGGCCCGTGCGCAGCCTCCCCTGGGTGCTCGTCGCCGCGCTCTGCTTCGCGCTGGCGATGGGCCCGAGCGCGGACAACGCGAGCTGGCTCGCGCGCACCTACGGGGACTCCGCGGCGGCCGTCGCGCGCGCCGTGGCCGACCTCAACGAGGCCCTCCCGGTGCCGGTCGTGCGCTTCCCGCGCCGTTGGCTCGTGCCGGGTGCTCTCGCGCTCACGATGGCCGCCGGCATCGGGCTCTCGCGCCTGCCCTGGGGCTGGCTGCGCCTCGCCGTGGCGCTCCCCCTCGCGGTGGCGGCGGTCCACCACACCCTCTCGGTGACCGGCTACCGCGCGGCGCTCCCGCGGTTCCCGACGCCCACCGCGGCCTTCGCCGACTACATCCGCGATCACGACGCCGACGGCGCCATCCTCGCCCTCCCGTCCATCCGCGGCTCGAGCACCATCGCGACCCGACGTGAGGACATCCCCATCTGGGCCGGCCTCGACCCCGCCATCCGCTCCGCCGACCAGATCTGGATCCAGCTCGCGACCGGACGCGCGACCGTCTTCGTCCCCGACGGCATGCGCACGATGCAGCGCCGCACCGCCCGCGAGCGCGAGACCGAGACCCTCCTCCGCGACCTCGACGATCTCACCATCCCGCGCACCCAGGGGCGCGCCATCCCCCCCTCCGCCACGCAGGAGCCCCCCCGCCGCGCCGCCGCCGCCACGCGCCTCGTGGAGCGCGGTCTGCGCTTCGTCGCGCTCGACGAGGCCCTCTACGGCACCGACGGCATCGCGCTCGCACGCCTGCCCTTCGCCGATCGCATCGTCGAGGAGCGGCACTTCGACGACGGGACGGGCGTGACCGTCTGGGTCGTGAAGTAGGGAGCGTTCGGGACGCTACGGGCGCGACCCCCGCCGAGCCGGGGGTCGGGCTCCGGCGGGCTCGCCCTTGCGGGCTCGGTCGCCCGCGTCCGGAGCCCTCCCGGGCTCCGAACGCAGGCGGACCGGCCGGCGGGGCCGGCCGCCCTCTGGAGCCCTCGCGCTTCGGAGGGGAACAGGGAGAGAGGCATGGACATGGACATGGACATGGACATGGACATGGACATCGGCATCGGCATCGGCATCGGCATCGGCATCGGCATCGGCATCGGCATCGGCATCGGCATCGGCATCGGCATCGGCATCGAACCTCGATATCGACCTCGATATCGACCTCGATATCGACCTCGATATCGACCTCGATATCGACTTACTTGGATGACCTCGATTTCGACGTCCGGAAGGCGAGGATGCGCGCGTACCCCGCCCGAGCGGACGTCTCCGACGTCCGGAAGGCGAGGATGCGCGCGTACCCCGCCCGAGCGGACGTCTCCGACGTCCGGAAGGCGA
>JAKFCH010000286.1:0-27642 GCA_036676765.1 Deltaproteobacteria bacterium | reverse complement strand
GGCGCCGCCGTCCGCGGCGGCGGCCCGCCTGCCCCCCAACCCGACCGCCCCCGAAGACCTCTACTCCCGCAACGCCGCGAACAACACCTCGCCCTTCTCGTCCCCGAGCTCGGCCTGGAACACGCCCACGCGCTTGAGCCGAACCGCCGCGAACACCGCGAGCTCCATCGCACCGCTGGTCGAGAGGGTGAGCACGGGCTCGACGAAGGGCGGCTCGTCGGCCACGGGAGTCTCGACGAGCCACTCGAAGCGGTTGGCGCGCGGCCAGTAGCGCGCGATCGGATCGGCGCCGAGCACGCGGTTGCCGGCCGGCCCCGAGATGGTCAGGCGCGCGCCGTCGAGGGTCCAGGTGTCCTCGCGGCCCGGGACGAGCCAGCGCGCGCGCACGGGCGCGATGCGACCCTCCCACGCGGCGAGGGCGCGGACGTAGCGGGGATCCTCGATGGGGTTGGGCTCGCCGGTGGGGATGGCCAGCTCGGTGAGGGTGTAGGCGTCGGCATCCTCGTCGAAGCGGAAGGCGAGGCCGATCTCGGTTTCGCCGCCGCGGAGGACACCGATGGCGCCGCGCTCGAACGTGAACGGGCGCGGAAAGCGGCGGTGGAGCGCGGAGAGCGCGGCCTCGACGGCGCCCACGTGCGCAGCGAAGGCGGAGGGGTCGGGCGGCCCGCCGCCCCGGGGGAGCGACTCGGACTCGAGCCCGGTCACCCGCACGCGCGCGCCGCGGGCCTCGAAGCGCAGGACGTAGCGGCGGAGGCCCGCGATGCCGGAGGCGAGGTGGACCGCCTCCGCGACGCCGGACTTGTCGACGACGGCCCCGAGGCGCTCCCAGGCCTCGGCGGGCGGCTCCTCGCCGCGATTACGGTCGAACCAGGACATCGGGACCTCCTGCGGCGTCGGGCAAGGGGGCGTCGGGGGACGCCCAGCCGGGTCCTACCATGCGCACGTGGTGCAGGAGGAAGGGCCCCGGGGCGCCGCCGTAGATCGGGTCCCCCTGCAACGGGATGCCGGCGGCCGCCGCGTGCACGCGGATCTGGTGCATGACGCCGGTGCGGATCTCGGCCTCCCACCAGCCGCCGCCGCGGTCGACGAAGCGGGTCCACGCGTCGTACCACTTGCCGCGGTGGGCGGTGCGCGGCCCGCGCCGCGTGACCATGCGGTCCTTGCGGTTGGGGTGGTGCGCGATCGGCTCGGTGCGGACCTGCTCGTGGAAGGGGGGCGGGTCGAGCGGGGCCGACCGGAACAGGTAGAACTTGCGGAGGGCGCCCGACGCGAACTCGGCGCGCAGGGGGGCGAGGTCCGCGGGGGTGCGCGCGGCGACGACGAGGCCGGACGTGGCGGTGTCGAGGCGGTGCGCGATGCCGCCCTCGAAGCCCGGCGGCCAGCCCTCGGCGCGCTCCGGGGAGGCGGCCAGGAGGCGGGCGAGGAGGCAGTCGCCGGCGGGGTCCGCGTGCGGGGGGAACACGGGGATGCCGGCCGGCTTCCAGAGATAGAGGCGATGGGCGTCCTCGCCGAGGGAGAGCATGTCGGATCTCGGCGCCCGGGCGGGCGGACAGGGCCGGGAGGCCTACTTCTTCGCGGTGGCGCAGTCTTCGTCGTCGACGTCGACCTTGGTGTCGCAGTCGTTGTCGATCGTGTCGTCGCAGACCTCGATGGCGTCGGGGTGGACGGCCGCGTCGTCGTCGTCGCAGTCGACGTCGGTGGCGTACCCGTCCGCGTCGTCGTCGATCACGACCGGGTTGCCGCTGTCCTCCCAGTACGACGGCGTGCCGTAGCAGGCCGCGAGTACGAGCATCGTCACGGCGCCGCCGACGGTGTTGATTGCACGCGCGAGCGGCGACGTGCGGGTCGTGCCACAGAAGGGACAGGCGAGATCGGCGTCGCGCAGGTGGCGATCGCAGCCGGTGCAGGGTGTCATGCGGTCCTCGGCCGACAAGTATAGCGGACGGCCGCGGCCGCCGCGGCCCCCGCACCGGAGCGCCCCCGCCGCGATTCGAGCGCCCGCCGAATCTCGGCGTCCGCCGGAAAATCGGATATGGTCGCGGCCCCTTCACGAACCGTGCCCTCGGAGTCCCCATGCGCACCCTGCTGCTCTCGCTCTTCCTCGTCGCCTGCACCGGCAAGGACGACGTCCTCGACTCCGGCGACACCGACACCGACACCGACACCGACACCGACACCGATACGGACACGGACACGGACACGGACACGGACACCGATACGGACACCGATACGGACACCGACACCGACACCGACACCGACACCGATACGGACACGGACACCGACACCGACGCGGACACCGACTCCGACACCGACACCGACGACACCGATCCTCCCCTCGTGTGCGACCCCACCGCGGTCGGCGAGTGTGACTCCCCCGCACTCTGCGGCGATCCGGTGACCCAGGTGCTCCGCGGCGGGAGCCCGCTCGCGCCCGGGGGCGGCACGGTCGATCCCGGCCTGTACGTCCTCGCGTTCACCGCGGTCTACGACTCGTCCCTGCCCGAGGAGAGCGAGACCTCCACGGGCATCGAGCTCGGCTACACCATCGTCGCGGAGACCGACGGCGACATCCGCGGCGTCATGGAGTACGCGGGCCTGTCGTCCACGTTCAGCGGCACGTGGACCGCCTCGGGCACCGAGTTCGTGACCACGACCGACTGCGGGGAGGACGCCGGCGTGTCCACGTACAGCTACACGGCGAAGCCCGCCGAGCTCTCGCTGATCGTGGACGACGCCGTCTACATCTTCCGCTGGATGGGCCCGGAATAGCAGCGCAAACGCGCGACACGTTACGGACGGTGGATGTCACGCCGCCGAATCCCCACGACGACGGCGTTCGCGCCCCTCTACGTCGTGTGGGAGCTCACGCTCGCGTGTGACCTCGCGTGCCGCCATTGTGGCAGCCGCGCGGGGAAGGCCCGCCCCGCCGAGCTCTCGGTCGACGAGGCGCTCGGCGTCGTGGCGCAGCTCGCCGAGATGGGCACCCGCGAGGTGGCCTTCATCGGCGGGGAGGCCTACCTCGCGCCCGGGTGGCTGCGGATCGTGCGCGCGGTGGCCGACGCCGGCATCCGCCCCACGATGACCACCGGCGCCCGCGCCCTCGGGGCCGACCTCGCGCGCGCCGCGGCCGACGCCGGCATGCAGGCGATCAGCGTGTCGGTCGACGGATTGGAGGCCACCCACGATCGGCTCCGCGCCGTCGCCGGGAGCTGGCGCGCCGCCCTCGCGGCCCTCGGCCACATCCACGACGCGGGTATGGCCCCCTACGCCAACACCCAGTGGAACCGGCTGAACCTGCAAGAGGTCGAAGCCCTGGGGGATGTCCTCCTCGACCGGGGCATTCGCGCCTGGCAGGTCCAGATCACCGGGCCGATGGGGCGCGCCGCGGACCATGCCGATTGGCTCCTCCAGCCCTATGATCTGCTCCAGCTCGTGCCTCGCCTCGCCGCTGTGGCGGAGCGGGCCCGCGCGCGGGGGTGCGTGGTGCAGGCGGCCAACAATCTCGGCTATTTCGGCCCCTACGAGCAATTGATCCGGCTCGACCACTGGAAGGGCTGCGCGGCGGGCCGCCACGTCCTCGGCATCGAGTCCAGCGGCGACGTGAAGGGCTGCCCCTCCCTGCCGAGCGCGCCCTACGTGGGCGGCAACCTGCGCGACACCCCGCTCGCCGCCCTCTGGGAGTCGAGCGCCCTCGCCTTCGCGCGCGACCGCGGCACCGACGAGCTCTGGGGCTACTGCAAGGGCTGCTACTACGCGGAGGAGTGCAAGGGCGGCTGCTCGTGGACCGCCCACACCCTGCTCGGCCGGCGCGGGAACATGCCGTATTGCCACCACCGCGCCTCCGAGCTCGCGCGGATCGGCAAGCGAGAGCGCCTCCTTCCCGTCGAGCCGGCACCCGGCGTGCCCTTCGACTTCGGCCGCTTCGAGATCGTGACCGAGGACCTCCCCTCTTGATCATCCGCACGATGGGCAACGTCCGGGCGGCGTTCGCGGTGTTCCTCAAGGAGCTCCGGGAGACCCTCCGCGACCCCAACGCCTTCCTGTTGAGCGTGCTCTACCCGCTGCTGCTCTACCCGGGCCTGGTGTGGGCCGCGAACCTGTGGACCGAGTACCAGACCGGTCAGGTCGCGGGCGAACGTTCGCCGATCGCCCTGGTCGGGGCGCCCCCGGACGTCGAGGCGGCGCTGCTCGCGGTCGGGTCGCTCGACATCGTGGTGGTGGACGATCCCGCCGTCGCCCTCGGAGCGGGGCGGGTCGAGGCCACCGTGCGGGTGACCCCCAACGCCGACGGCGGGATCCACGTCGACACGCAATGGCGCTCCGACCACCCCCGGTCCGCGCGCGCCCTCGCCGCCGTGGATCGCACCCTCGCCGAGGTGCGCGCCGCCCACCTCGTCGCGAGCGCAACCGAGTCCGGCCTCGCGCCCGAGCACGCCACCGTGACGGTCACCGTCGAGGAGGAGGACCGCGCCGCCTTCGTCGGCTGGGCACTCTCGATGATGGTGCCGCTCGTGCTGGTGCTCAACGGGATGATCGCCGGCTTCTACCCGGCGGTCGAGGCCGCCGTGGGCGAGCGCGAGCGCGGCACGCTGGAGACCACGCTCGTGTGCGCCGCCTCACCGTCCGTCGTGTTCGCCGGAAAGCTCGCGTGCGTGTTCACCATCGTGATCGTCGCCACCGTCGTCAACCTCGGCGCGTTCCTCCTCTCGTTGTGGCAGCTCCTCCTGCTCCTCGACATCGAGAAGTCGTTCGTCATCGCGCTCGGCCCGACCGTGTGGCTCGGCGTGCTCGGCTGCTCGGTGCTCGCGTCGCTCGTGCTGAACGCCTGGGAGATGCTCGCGGTCATCCGCGCGCGCGACTTCAAGCAGGCCCAGAACATCGCGAGCCTCGTCCTCATCGTGGGCCTGGGCGCGTGCGCGGTCGGCGTCATGGAGGGGCTCGGGCCCGAGCTCGGCGGCGGGCTGGTGCCGGTGTCGAACCTCGTGCTGGTGATGCGGGAATGGATCGCGGGCCGGGACATCTGGCCCTGGGCGCCGATCGCCATCGTAGAGAACCTCCTGTTCGTCCTCGTCCCGGTGTTCCTGGCCGCCCGCGTGGCGTCCGGGGAGAGCTGGCGGGTGGGCGGACCGGTCACGAAGGAGCGGAAGTGATCCACGTCGAGGGCCTCGGGAAGTCGTTCATCGGGCCCGACGGCGATCCCGTCGCCGCGGTCGCCGACGTGTCGTTCCGCGCCGGCAAGGGCGAGATCCTGGCCCTGCTCGGGCCCAACGGCGCCGGCAAGACCACCACGATGCGCATGCTCGCCACGCTCGTCTCCCCCGACACCGGCACCGCGACCGTGTGCGGCCACGACATCCGCACGGACCCGGTGGGGGTGCGGCGCTCCATCGGCTACCTCTCGGCGAACACCGGCCTCTACGGGCGGCTGACCGCCCGGGAGATGCTCACGTACATCGCCCGGCTCCAGGGCGTCCACAGCGTGCGCGAGCGGGTGAGCGAGCTCCTCGCGCAGTTCGACATCGAGCGCTTCGCCGAGGTGCCGTGCGAGCGCCTCTCCACGGGCATGAAGCAGAAGGTCAGCATCGCCCGCGCGCTCGTCCACGATCCGCCGGTGCTCGTGCTCGACGAGCCGACCGCGGGGCTCGACGTGCTCGTCACCGAGGAGCTGATGAAGTTCCTGGAGGACGCGCGCGCGCACGGGCGCTGCATCGTCTACTCGACGCACATCCTCGGCGAGGTCGAGCGGCTGTGCGACCGCGCGGTCATCATCCACCGTGGGCGCGTGGTGGCAGACGGCACGCTCCCCGAGATGGAGTCGCTCGCGGGCGCGCCGGACTTCCCCGGGGCCTTCCTCGCGCTCATCCGGGCCGCGTCCTGATCGGGACCCTCGTCGCGGGCGAGCTTCGCCACCACCTCCGCGACCGTGTCACGGTGCTCGTCCTCGTGCTCGGGCAGGGGCTGCTTTTCCCGCTCGTCGGGCTCGGCCTGGCCCAGCTCCAGCAAAGCGCGTCGTCCAGCGCCGAGGCCGCCGAGGTCACCCTCGCGGTCGACGGGGATCTCGCCCGCGTCGCCCCGTACGCCGAGGCGAACACCCGCCTCGTGGCGACGGCGGTCGGGGGTACCACCGGGGATGCCACCCTCCACCTCTCCCCCGCCGGGGAGCCGTTCCGCGCCGAGATCCGCTACGACGCGGGCGATCGCAACGGCATGACCGCGCGGAAGCGCGCCGAGGCCCTCGCCACGCGCGTCGGCGAGGGCGAGCGCCGCGACATCTTCCGCGCCGCCGGGGCGATCGATCCGACGAGCGCCCTCGTGGTCACGAAGCGCGACACCATCTCCGTCGCCGATCGCACCCTCCGCCGCGCCGCCAGCTTCCTGCCCGCGCTGCTGATGATGCTCGTCGCGAGCGGGGGCATCTACACCGCGCTCGACGTCGTCACCGGCGAGCGAGAGCGCCGCACGGTCGAGACCCTCCTCTCCACCGCCGCCAACCGGCGGGACATCGCCGTCGCCAAGTTCGTCACCGTGCTGATCCTGGTGCTCGCCGCCGCGTTCGTCTCGCTCACCTCGCTCTACGTCACCTCGCTGACCCCGCTCGGCGCCGCGATGATCGGCGGGGCCGCGATGCCCATCCGCGCCTACTTCGGGGCGCTCCTCCTGTTCATCCCGCTCGCGGCCACCCTCGCGTCCATCCTCACCGCCGCCGCCGCGCGCGTGAGCGACTTCAAGTCGGGCCAGGTCTACGCCTTCCCCGCGCTCGTCGTGCCGGCGGGCCTCGCGGCGGTCGCGCTCCTCCCCGACGCCACGCTCACCCCGGTGGTGGCGCTCCTGCCCATCACCAACCTCTCGGTCGCGCTCAAGGAGGTGCTCGTCGGCACCGTCGACCCCGCGGCGTTCCTGCTCTGCCTCGTCGCGAGCACGGTCTACGCGGGCGCCGGCCTGGTGATGACCACGCGCTGGTTGAGCCGGGAGGAGGTCCTCCTCGGCGACCGCGGCGGGCGGCACCGGCGGCTCCGCGGCGACTTCGTGCCCGACGCCTTCTCCGTGTTCGTGCTCGGCCTCTGCATCCTGTGGTTCGTCGCCTCGCCCGCGCAGAAGGCCGACTTCGCGCTCGGCATGTCGCTCACCCAATTCGGCCTGTTCCTGCCGCTCGGGCTCGCGGCCCCCGTGTTCTACGGGGTCGATCTGCGCGCCACCCTCGCCCTCCACGGGCCGCGCCCCTCCGATCTCGCGCGGGGGGTCCTCGCGGGCGCGCTCTGCCCGCTCGTCGGCATCACCGTCGCCGAGCTGCAGTCCGCGGCGCTCCCCGTCGCCCCCGCGACCCTCGAGATGCTCGCGCAGATGATGCCGAGCGACCTCTCGCTCCCGGTGATGATCTTCCTCGTCGCCGTCGCGCCGGGCATCTGCGAGGAGGTGCTCTTCCGCGGCGCCATCCTCGGCCTCCTCGGCCGGTCGTTGCGCCCGTGGTTCGCGGTGGTGCTCGCCTCGGTGGCCTTCGGCCTGTTCCACCTCTCCCTGTTCCGCATCCTCCCCACCGCCGCCCTCGGCGTCCTCTTCGGGTTCGCGCGGATGCGGAGCGGCTCCCTGGTCGTGCCGATCGTGATGCACGTGATGAACAACGGCCTGCTCGTCCTGGCGGGAACCGCGGGGATCGCCCTCGTGTTCCAGCCCGTGATGCCGTTGGCGATCCTCGCGATCGCGGCGCTGTTGTGGCGCATGGGTCGGTGACCCTGCGTCCGGACGGGCGGCCGATCGCCCGATAACGCGCGGTTTCCGGGCGGTCCCCCCACGGTCGAGTCCCGGTTAGGCTCCGCGTCCTTTCGGGGCGGGAGATCGCGTGGACATCGTCACTTGCGACGTACTGATCGTCGGAGCCAGCATCAGCGGCCTGATGACGGCCGCCTGGGTGAAGCTCGAGCAGCCCGATCTCGACGTGGTGGTCCTCGGCCCGACGCCCGAGCGCGAGAGGCGTCCGTACGTCGGGGAGTCGCTGGTCGAGCCGGCGATCCTGTTCTTCCGCGAGCTCGGCATGGGGAACGTGCTCGACGAGACATGCGCGCTGAAAAACGGGCTCACGTTCTACCACAAGCTCCGGATCGACGATCCCGCCGACCGCCGCTACTCCGTGCACGCCCCCGAGCGGCTCCACCACCTCGCGCGCCAGATCAACCGCCCGGTGTTCGACCGCGCCCTCCGCGATCACGCCGAGCGGCTCGGCGTCCGCATGATCGAGGGGACCGCCGACGACGTGCGCGTCGGCACCAACGGCGAGCGCCACCACGTGCGCGCCCGCGTCGGGGATGCGACCGTCGAGCTGGACAGCCGCTGGATCGTCGACGCCAGCGGCCGCAAGCGCCTCATCGGCCGCAAGGTGTCCACGTACACGCGCCCGGAGGCCAACCAGCGCTCCGCGTTCTGGATGCGCCTCGCGGACTTCGAGCCGTTCCATCCGGACATCGAGATGTCGATGCGCCGGCCGCTCGACTACGACATCTGGTACTCGACCCACCACTTCATGGGCCACGGGAACTGGATCTGGGGCATCCCGCTCCAGTCAGCGGACCACGAGCGCCTGCTCTCCCTCGGGATCACCTTCCGCCCCGACGTGTTCCCCCGCGCCATGAAGACGACCGAGGACTTCCTCGCCTACCTCGACGGCGAGCACCCCGCGCTCGCCGCGATGGTCCGGAGCGGGAAGGTGCTCGATACGGTCGTCTACCGCGACTACATCTACTGGGCCGACACGGTCTACTCCACCGACGGCTGGTTCCTCGTCGGGGATGCCGCGCGCGCGGTCGACCCGCTGTACAGCACCGGCATGAGCATGACGTCGATCCAGGCGCTGCAGGTCGGCGAGATGATCCGACGGGACCGACGCGGCGCGCTCACCGCCCCCGACGTGGCCGCGCTCGAGTCGGCGTGGACGAAGGTGGCGCGCAAACGGCAGCTCGACATCGCGCACCAGTACGCGACGATGCACGACCCGCTGCAGGCCTGCATGCGCCGCTACTGGAACGTCTGCGGGTGGTTCAACGCGTTCCTGCCGCTCTGGTGGAACGGGTTCTTCACCGACCCCGACGGCGCGCGGCTGGTGTCCCGGCTCTTCGCGGACACGGACACCAGCTCGGAGTCCGCCTGGGCGCTGTTCGGCGCCGTGTCCCGGGCGGTCGGCCCCGCCCCCGAGGCCGCGCTGTTCGACCGGACCTCGGACCTCGACGAGATCCTCAACCTGCGCTTCGACCGCCCGCTGGACCAGGTGCCGACCCAGGTCTCGGACATGTTCCTCAAGCGGTCACGCTTGCGGCTGTCGCTGGTGCGGATCGGCGGGTGGGGCCTCCTCCCGGGCCAGCTCCGGTTCTTCGCGCGCGATCTCGCCGTGGGCGTGGCCGCCCGCTTCTTGCTCGCACGGGTCGGACGCGATGCGTTCGGGGCCGTCAAGCCGCCGTTGCACCGACTTCTGGCCGCGGGTCTCGCCGGACCCGCCGCGAAGGACGCTCCCCATGTCGCTCATCCCTGACGTCGCCAGCTTCGTCGACCTCCTCCGCTTCCGCGTCGACGCCGACGCCGAGCGCCCCTACGCCCGGTTCCTGCGGGAGGGGGAGGTCGACGGTGCGGTCGAGCCGCTGTCCTACGGGGGGCTGGATCGGGCCGCGCGGGCCATCGCGGCGCGGTTGCAGGCGTCGGGCGCCGCCGGCGAGCGGGTCCTGCTCCTGTACCCGCCCGGCCTGCGCTTCGTGGAGGGCTTCTTCGGCTGCCTCTACGCCGGCGCCATCGCCGTCCCGGCGTTCCCCCCCGATCCGCGGCTCGAGAGCTCCGTGCCGCGCCTCGTCGCCATCGCCGAGGACGCGGGCGCGCGCTTCGCGCTGACCACCTCCGCCGTTCGTTCGATCGCGGACACGCTCGCCGCGCGCGCCCCCGCCCTCGCGCGCCTCGAATGGATCGCCACCGACACGCTCCCCGACGCCACCCTCCCCGACGGGGGCGACGCGTGGCGCCCGCCCGCCCTCGGCCACGACTCGGTCGCGTTCCTCCAGTACACCTCGGGCTCCACCGGCGATCCGAAGGGCGTGGTCGTCAGCCACGGCAACCTGCTCGACAACTCGCGGGCGATCGCGCGCGGCTTCGATCACGGGCCCGATCTGAAGGGCGTGATCTGGCTGCCGCCCTACCACGACATGGGGCTCATCGGCGGCGTGCTCCAGCCGGTCGCGGTCGGCGGCGAGGTGACGCTGCTGTCGCCCTTCGACTTCCTCCGCCGACCGGTGCGCTGGCTCCAGGCAATCGCGCGGCACCGCGCGACGACCAGCGGCGGCCCCGACTTCGCCTACCGCCTGTGCGTGGACAAGGTCACCGACGCCGAGCTCTCCACCCTCGACCTGTCGAGCTGGAAGGTTGCGTTCTCGGGTGCCGAGCCCGTGCGCGTCGACACGCTGCGGGCGTTCGCCGACCGATTCGCCGCCGCGGGCTTCCGCGCGGAGGCGTTCTACCCGACGTACGGGCTCGCCGAGGCGACGCTGATGTCGAGCGGCGGGCCGGCGCTGCGCCCGCTCGTCACCGTCCAGGTCTCCGCGGGCGGCCTCGGCCGCCGCCGCGTCGAGCCGCCGGGCGCGGACGACGTCCGCACGCTGGTGAGCTCCGGGCCCCCGCTGTCGCCGGCCGGCGCCGTCATCGTCGATCCCGAGCTCCGCCTGCCCATCGAGCCCGGCGGCATCGGCGAGATCTGGCTCGGCGGCGCGAGCGTGTGCCTCGGCTACTGGAACCGCCCCGCGCTCACCGAGGCGGTCTTCGGGGCGCGGCTCGAAGGCCCGTCGAGCGCGAGCGGGCCCTGGCTGCGCACGGGCGATCTCGGCTTCGTGCACGACGGCGAGCTGTTCGTGACCGGCCGCATCAAGGACCTCGTGATCCTCCGCGGGCGCAACGTCTACCCGCAGGACGTCGAGGCGGCCGCATCGGCGGCGCACGCCTCGCTCGGCGCGATCGCCGCATTCGGCATCGACGGCGCGGACGGCGAGGAGCTGGCGATCGTGGCGGAGGTCGACGAGAGCCGGGGGGCCGTGGACCGCCCCGCCGTGATCGCCGCCATCCGCGACGCCGTCGGGCGCGCCCTCACCCTCTCCCCCAGCACCGTCGTGCTCGTGGGCCGTGGGCGGTTGCCGAAGACCTCCTCGGGCAAGATCCAGCGCTTCGCGTGTCGGGACGCGCTGGCGAACGGGGGCTTCGATCTGCTCGCGCGCTCCGATGCGACCGAGCGGCCCGGCCCCGAGGGTGCACGGGGTGGCGCCGCAGGGGATGCGAAGCAGCTCGCCGACCGGATCGCCGCGGTCGTGGCCCGGTACGCCGGGCAGGCGGCGGACACCCTCGACCGGGGCGCGCCTTTCTACGCCCTCGGCATCGACTCGGTGAAGCTCATCGATCTGACCGTCGCGCTCGAAGAGGCCCTCGGGCGCACCGTGCCGACGATGGCCCTGTTCGACCACCCCACCGTCGACGCGCTCGCGGCCCACCTCGCCGCCGACGGCGAGGTCGGCGGCACGGCCGCCGAGGGGGAAACCACCGGCGTCTACGTCGACCTCGGCGCCACGCGCGCGCGGCTCGACGAGCGCGGCACCAACTACCAGTTCGACATCGACGCCGACGTCGCGTGGGACCAGATCGACGCCCCCGGCGAGTACATGTCGAGCGGGCTTCTGGCCGACCTCGGCGTGGACGTCGAGACCCTCCGCGGCCACCCCGAGGCCTGGGCGCTCTTCCAGTGGGCCATGGGGCTCCAGGTGTGCGCCACGTTCGAGCTGCTCGAGCTCGGCATCCTGTTCTTCGCCCATCGCGAGCGCGCGGTGCTCGGAACCTCCACGAGCGTGGCCCTGCTGTGCGCCGAGGAGGAGAAGCACATCCAGCTCTTCCGGCGCTACGCCCGCCACCTCCGCGCCCAGCGCCCGACCGACGCCGCGCGCCTCGACGTGCTCGCCGAGGACACCTACGCCTACATCCGCACCGGGCTCGACGCGCGCACCCTCCCCTCGCCCGCGGCCGTGCACTTCCTGTCGTGGCTCCGGATCCTCTTCTTCGAGGAGTACACGGTCCACCTCCACAAGCGCCTCTCCGCTTCCGACGCGAAAGGCGCGCCCGTGCAGCCCGCGTGGGCCACCGCGCACGCCGCCCACGCCCGCGAGGAGGTCCAGCACATCGTCACCGACATGGCGCACCTCCGCGCCATCGATCTCTCCGTCGACGACCGCCGCGCCCTCTCCGCGTTGTTCGCCCACGACATGCTCCACGACTTCGAACGGCAGTTCGCCGTCGAGGGCGCGCGCCGCCTCGTCGAGGAGCGGTTCCCGGGCCTCGTCGTGATGCGCCAGGAGCCGGGCCTCGCGGCCTCGTGCCTCCGCGACCTCGTGCGCGAGCGGGTCTTCGCGCAGGCGCGCTCCGTCGCGCCGTTCCTCGCCGAGCTCGGCGATCTCCCCTCCACCGCCGCGCCCCGGGCCGCCCGCGAGGCCGCCGGCGCCCTCCTCGGAGACGCCGCCGCGCTCGCCGGTGGTGTGCAAAGGGGCGAGCCCATCGCGATCGTCGGGCTCGGGTGCCGCGTTCCCGGCGGCGTCGTCGACGCGGAGGGCCTGTGGGACCTCCTGATGCGCGGCGCCGACGCGATCACCGAGGTGCCGCCGTCGCGCTGGGACGTCGAGACGTACTTCGACGCCGATCCGCGCGCGCCCGGACGCATGTACACCCGCTGGGGCGGGTTCCTCGACGGCATCGAGCAGTTCGACCCCTCGTTCTTCGGCATCGCCCCGCGCGAGGCCCGCAGCATGGATCCCCAGCAGCGGCTCCTCCTCGAGACCGCCTGGGAGGCCCTGGAGGACGCCGGGATCCCGCCCGAGCGCCTCGCCGGCAGCAAGACGGGCGTGTACCTCGGCCTCTGCTCGAGCGACTACAGCCACCGCGAGACCGTCGACGCGATCGACGGGTGGACGGTCACCGGCAACGCGTGGAGCATCGCCGCGGGGCGCCTCTCCTACGTGCTCGGTCTGCACGGCCCCTGCCTCGCCGTCGACACGGCGTGCTCCTCCGGGCTCGTGGCGTTGCACCTCGCGATCCAGAGCCTCCGCAGCGGCGAGTCCGAGGCCGCCCTCGTCGGCGCCGCCAACCTCATCCTCGTGCCCCAGAGCACCATCTGCTTCTCCGCCCTGCGCGCGATGTCGCCGGTCGGACGGTGCAAGACCTTCGACGCATCCGCCGACGGCTACGTCCGCAGCGAAGCCGTGGCGATGTTCCTGCTCAAGCCCCTCTCGGCCGCGCAACGCGACGGGGACCGCATCCACGCGGTCATCCGCGGGTCGGCGGTCAACCAGGACGGCCGCAGCAACGGGCTCACCGCGCCCAACGGGACAGCGCAGCAGGCCGTCATCCGCGCCGCGCTCGACGACGCCGGGCTCACCCCCGCGGACATCGGCTACGTCGAGGCGCACGGCACCGGCACCGGGCTCGGCGATCCGATCGAGCTCGCCGCGCTCGGCGAGGTCATGCGCACCGGGCATCCGCGCTCGCGGCCCGTGCCCATCGGCTCGGTCAAGACGAACGTCGGCCACAGCGAAGGCGTGTCCGGGCTCGTCGGCCTGCTCAAGGCCGTGCTCGTGCTCCAGAACGCGACGATCCCGCCGCACCTGCACATGCGCGAGCCGACGCCGCGGGTCGACTGGGCGCGCATGGCGCTCCGGGTCCCGACCACGATGGAGCGGTGGGCCGCCGTCGGCGTGCCCCGCGTGGCGGGCGTGAGCTCGTTCGGCTTCGGCGGCACCAACGCGCACGCGATCGTGGAGGAGGCGCCCGCTGTCCCGAATGGCGCGGTCGACGGGGGATCGGGAGCTGGGGGCCCTGTCGTGGTGCCCATCTCCGGGGCTACCGAGGAGGCCCTGCGACAAGGCGCGCGCGCGCTCGCCGCGCACCTCACCGCCCATCCCGAGGTGGCGCTGGCGGACGTGGCGTACACCACCGCGGTCGGGCGCACCCACCACCGGTGGCGGGCCACGCCCGTCGCCGCGGATGCCACCTCGCTCTTCGCCGAGCTGACCGCGATCGCCGAGGGGCAGGGCGGCCGCGAGGTCGGGGATCCGCCGCGCGTCGCGCTCTTGTTCACCGGCCAGGGCGCCCAGTACGCCGCGATGGGGCGGCCGCTCTACGAGCGCTTCCCCGCGTTCCGCGAATCGATCGACCGCTCGATCGCCGCGTTCCCGGCCGTGCCGCTGCGCGCGCTGCTGCTCGACCTCCCCCTCGGCGAGGGCGGAGATGGCCGCATCGACCGCACCGCGAACACCCAGCCCGCGCTGTTCGCGTTCGAGCTGGCCGTTGCCGAGCTCTGGCGCGCGCTCGGCGTCGAGCCCGTCGTCCTGCTCGGCCACAGCGTCGGCGAGATCGCGGCGGCGTGCTTCGCCGGGGCGCTGACCCTCGCGGACGCGGCGCGGCTCGTGACCGCGCGCGGCGCGCTCATGGAGGCGCTGCCCGAGGGCGGCGCGATGGTGTCGGCGGCGACGGACGAGGCCACCGCGGCCACCGCGATCGCCGGCCGCGTTTCGATCGCGGCGGTGAACGCGCGCGACCAGGTGGTGCTCTCCGGAGACGCCGACGCGATCGACGCGATCGTGGCGCACTTCCAGGCCCGCGGTGTGCCGGTCACGCGGCTCGTCGTCTCCCACGCGTTCCACTCGGCGCGCCTGGAGCCGATGCTCGCCGACCTCGACGCGGTCGCCGCCGGGCTCGACGCGCGCGCGCCGCGGATCCCGCTGGTCGCCAACCTCGACGGGCGCCTGCACCCGGACGCGCCCATCCCGGCGTCGTACTGGGCCCGCCACGCGCGGGAGGCCGTGCGGTTCGCCGACGGGCTCCGCACCGTGCTGGACCTCGGCGTCGACGCGCTCGTCGAGGTCGGACCGCAGCCGATCCTGCTCGGCCTCGCCGCGCGGGTCGCCACTCCCGACGGCGTCGAGGGGCCGATGCGCGTGGGCTCCGCCCGGCGGGGCCGGGGGCCCGCGCCGCTGCTCGACGGGATCGGGCGGCTCCACGCGCTCGGCGCACCCGTCGCCTGGGCCGAGGTGTTCCGGGGCCAGTACGCCCGGCGGATCCGCCTCCCGACGTACCGCTTCCAGCGGCAGCGCCACTGGCTCGAAGAGGCCACGAAGCTCGCCGCCGGCGGCGCCGGCGCGGTCCACCCCCTCGTCGGCGCGCGGATCGACGTGGCGGGGCGCGACGTGTTCGAGGTGATGCTGTCCACCGAGGCGATGCCGCTGCTCGCGGACCACCGCGTCGGCGGGCGGGTGGTCGTGCCCGCCACGGCGTACCTCGAGATGATGCGCGCGGCGTGGCTCCACGGGCCGGGCGGGGCGGGCGGGGCGGGCGGGGCACGCGGGGCCCTCGCGACCGGCGAGCTCTACGACGTCCGCATCGAGCAGCCGCTCGTGCTCGCGGACGGCGAGCGGCGGCGCGTGCAGTGCAGCGTCGAGAGCAACGCGGACGGCGTGCGCGTCGACGTGTTCGCCCGCACCGCCGGGGCCGACGGGCGCTGGGTACGGCACGCCTCTGGCCGCGTCCGCGGGTTGGGCGCGGAGCCGGCCGCGGTCGACGTGACCGCGCTGGAGGCCCGCTGCGCCGCGCCGCTCGACGCGGACACCGCCTACGCCGGATTCGCCGCCGTGGGCCTCGGCTACGGGCCCGCGTTCCGCGGCCTCCTCGGCGCCCGCCGCGGCGACGGCGAAGCCATCGCGCGCATCGCCCTGCCGCTCGTCCCCACCTCCGGGGCGGGCCTCGCCTGGCACCCCGCGCTGCTCGACGCCGCGCTGCAAGCCACCGCGTCGCTCCTCGGACGGGGCGCCGGCGCCGACGCCGGCGTGCTCTACCTGCCCGTCGGCTTCGCCCGCGTGTGGGGGCTCGCGGAGCTGCCGGCCTCGGTCGGGGTCCACGTGCGCCTGCACGATCGCGCGACAGATGCCGGAACGGGCGATCCCGCCATCGTCCGCGCGGATCTCGCGCTGTTCGATCCGGCCGGGAACGTCGTGCTCGCGATGGAGGGGCTCGAGCTCCGCCGCGCCTCCTCCGCGGCGTTCGCGCCCAAGGCGGCGGAGGCCTCCGGGCTGTTCGCGATCCGCTGGGCGCCGGTGCCGTTGCCCTCGGACCAGGCGGCGATGCCCGACGCCGGCCGTTGGCGGGTGATCGGAGACGGCGCGCTCGCCGAGGCGCTCGTCGCGCGGCTCCCGGGGACCGTGTCGACCGTCCTCGGCGACACCGTGGAGGACGGGGTGGACGGCGTGTTCGTCGTCGCGGGCGATGGCGCCGAGGACCCCGCCGACGCCGCCGTCGCCAGCGTCGGGGCGGGCGTGCGTGCCGCGCAGACGCTCCTGCGCTCCCGCGCGACGACGCGGTTTTGGATCGTGACCCGCGGCGCCCAGGCGGTCGACGGGGTCGAGCGGGGGCGGGTGGCCCCGTCGGTAGCCGCAGCGCACGCGTCACTCTGGGGCCTCGGACGGACCCTGACGCAGGAGCACCCGAACCTGGGCGCGCGCCTCGTCGACTGCGATCCGTCCGTGCCGGTGGCGGACGCGGTGGCCGGCCTCCTGCGCGAGCTCGTCGCGCCGGACGCCGAGGACCAGGTGGTGCTGCGCGGCGAGCAGCGCTTCGCGGCGCGGCTGGTGGAGGCCATCGAGGCGGTCGAGACCCCGATCCCCGACGCGCCGAACGACCACCTCGACATCGGCGAGCGCGGTCGGCTCGACACGCTGCGGCTCTCTCCCTCCACGCGCGTCGGGCCGGGCCCCGGGCAGGTCGAGATCGAGGTGGAGGCCAGCGGCCTCAACTTCCGCGACGTGCTCAACGCCCTCGGCATGTACAAGGGCCGCAGCGGGCCCCTCGGCGGCGAGTGCGCCGGACGCGTGGTCGCCGTGGGCGCCGACGTGCGGCACCTCGTCGTGGGCGATCCGGTGATGGCGCTCGCGTCCGCCGCCTTCGGTCGCTTCGTGACGACCGACGCGCGGCTCGCGGTCAAGCGCCCCCGCTTCCTCACCGCGGAGGAGGCCGCGACGGTCCCGATCACCTTCCTGACCGCGTGGTACGGCCTGTTCCAGCTCGCGCGGCTGCAGCCCGGCGAGCGCGTGCTCATCCACGCGGCCGCGGGCGGCGTCGGCATGGCGGCGGTGCAGCTCGCGCTGCGGGCGGGCGCCGAGGTGCACGGCACGGCGAGCCACGGAAAGTGGGACGTCCTGCGGGCCAGCGGGGTCGAGCACATCTACGACTCGCGCTCGGTCGCCTTCGCGGAGGAGGTCGCGCGCGCGATCGGCGGCGCCGGCATCGACGTGGTGCTCAACGCGCTGATCGGGGGGTTCATCCCCGCGAGCCTGAAGCTGATGCGCCCGGGCGGCCGGTTCCTCGAGATGGGGAAGGCCGAGCTCTGGGACGCCGCGAAGGTCGCCGCGGTCAACCCCGACGTGTCCTACCGCGCGTTCGATCTCGTGGACGTCGAGCCCGACGTGCTCGGGCGCATGCTCGGGGAGATCGCCGCCGCGTTCGATCGGGGCGAGCTCCGTCCGCTGCCGCGCCGGGTATTTCCCGTCACGCGCGCGGTGGACGCGTTCCGGTACATGGCCCAGGCCCGCCACGTCGGGAAGGTGGTGCTCGCGCGCTCGTTCGCAGGTGGGCGCCCGCCCGCCTTCGATCCCGACGGCGCCTGGCTCGTCACCGGGGCGTCGGGTGCCCTCGGCCGCCACCTGTGCACGTGGCTGGTGGAGCACGGCGCGCGTCACCTCGCGCTCGTGGGCCGCGTCGCCGTGCCCCACACGGACCCGCTGATCGTGGCCCTGCGTGCGGCCGGTGCCACGGTCGAGACGTTCTCCGCCGACGTGAGCGACGCCGACGCGGTGCGCGGTGTCGTCGCCTCGCTGGATCGCCCGCTCCGGGGCGTGATCCACGCGGCGGGCGTGCTCGACGACGCCACCGTGACCCAACAGGACGCCGGGCGCATCGCGCGCGTGTTCGGCCCGAAGGCCGCCGGTGCCTGGGCACTGCACGAGGCGACCCGGGATCTGCCCCTCGCCGCGTTCGTCCTCGTGTCCTCCGCCGCCTCCGTGCTCGGATCGGCCGGGCAGTCCAACTACGCCGCCGCCAACGCGTTCCTCGACGGGCTCGCCCGCGCGCGCCGCGCCTGGGGCCTCCCGGCCACGAGCGTGGCGTTCGGCCCGTGGGCCGAGGGTGGCATGGCCGATCGGCTCGGCGCCCGCGAGAAGGAGCGGCTCTCGGCCATGGGGATCGGGCGCATCACGCCAGCGCGCGGCCTCGCGAGCCTCGCCGAGGCGCTGCGTCGTGACGTGGCGGAGCTCGCCGTGCTCCCGGTCGACCTCGACCGGCTGCGCGCCCGCCTCGCGAAGGGCCCGATCCCGACGTTCTACGCGGACCTCGCCGGCGCGGCCGGCCCGGCCACCCGCAGCGTGCTCGCGGACACGATCGACGGGCTCGCCGACGCCCTCCCGCGCCGCCGCCACCCCCTGCTCGTCCAGGGGCTCCGGGAGGCCACCGCGCTCGCGCTCGGCCTCCCCTCGATCGACGCGGTGGATCCCCGCGCGCCGCTCCGCGACCTCGGTCTCGACTCGCTCATGTCCATCGACCTGCACAACGCCGTCTCGGCCGCGGTCCGCCGTCCGCTGCCGGAGAGCACGCTCCTGGACCACCCGACCCTCGACGCGCTCGCCCGCCACCTGCTGGAGGAGGTGCTCGCCCTCACCCCGGCGCACGGACAGGGCGTGGGCCCGGTGGAGGTCGACGCGCCGGTGGTCGACGCCCTCCCGCTCGACGCCCTCACCCTCGACGAGGCGAGCCGACAGCTCGCCGACGAGCTCCGCGAGCTCGAGGACCTCCTGTAGATGGCCGAGCTCGACGACATGAAGCGGGCGCTCGTCGCGCTCCGCGCGGCCAAGGGCCGCATCCAGGAGCTGGAGCGCGCGCGCAGCGAGCCCATCGCGATCGTCGGGCTCTCGTGCCGCTATCCCGGCGGCGTGGACGGGCCGGACGCGCTGTGGAAGCTCCTCCTCGAGGAGCGGGGCGGCATCGGCCCCATCCCCGCGGACCGCTGGGACGTCGACGCCTGGTACGACGCCGACCGCGCGAAGGCCGGCCGGACGTACGTGCGCCACGGGGGGTTCCTCTCCGACATCGGGGACTTCGACCCCTCGTTCTTCGGCATCTCCGAGCGCGAGGCGCCGTCGATCGACCCCCAGCACCGCCTCCTGCTGGAGCTCGCCGCCGAGGCCTTCGAGCGCGCGGGCCGCCCCCTGGACGCCCTCCGGGGCAGCGCCACCGGCGTGTTCGTGGGGATCTGCTCCACCGACTACGCGCAGGGCACGATGTTCTCCGGGCAGGCGGAGGCCATCGATCCGTACACGGGCACCGGCACCGCGATCAGCATGGCGGCCGGCCGGCTCGCCTACACGCTCGGCCTGGAGGGGCCGACCCTCGCGGTGGACACCGCGTGCTCCTCGGCGCTCGTCGCGACCCACCTCGCCTGCCAGGCCTTGCGCGCGCGCGAGTGCGATCTCGCGCTCGCGGCCGGTGTCAACGTGATGCTCTCACCGCTGGTCACGGTGTTCTTCAGCCGCCTCGGCGTGCTCTCCGCGTCGGGGAGCGTGCGCGCCTTCGACGCCGCCGCCGACGGCTACGTGCGGAGCGAGGGCTGCGGCGCCGTCGTGCTCAAGCGGCTCTCCGACGCGCTCGCCGATCGCGACCCGATCCTCGCCCTGATCCGCGGCTCGGCCACCAACCAGAACGGGCGCGGGAACGGCCTGACCGCGCCGAACGGCCGCGCGCAGGAGGCCCTGATCCGGAAGGCCCTCGGGTCCGCGGGCGTGACCCCCGACCAGGTCGACTACGTCGAGGCGTTCGGCGGCGGCACCCCCATCGGGGACCGCGTCGAGGTCGAGGCGCTCGATCGGGTGTTCGGCAATGGCGCCGCCGGACCCGGCCGCGACCGCCCGCTGTGGATCGGCGCCGTGAAGACCAACCTCGGCCACGCCGAGGGCGCGTCGGGCATGGCGAGCCTCGCCAAGACCGTGCTCGCGCTGGGCAGCGGCACGATCCCAGCCACGCGCAACCTCGCGACGCCGAACCCGAGCATCGCCTGGGCGCGCACCCCCGTCCGACCGGTGACCGAGGCGATGCCGTGGCCGTCGGGCCGCGGCGAGGGCCCCGGCGTGCCCCCACGGATCGCGGGCGTGAGCGCGTTCGGCTTCTCGGGCACCAACGCCCACCTCGTGGTGGAGGCGCCCCCCATCGCGCCCCCGCGCGCGCCGCTCGACGGGGCCCCCGTGGTCGTGGCGCTCTCCGCCCGCTCCGAGGCCGCCCTCCGGGCGCACGCCGGCCGCGTGCTCGCCGCCGTCGACGCCGCCCCCGACCTCCGCCACGACGACATTGCCTACACCCTCTCCGCCCGCCGCGGCGCCCTCCCCGTCCGCGTCGCGTTCACCGCTACGTCGCGCGACACCCTCCGCGACGGTCTGCGCGCCCTCGCCGACGGCGTGACCGCGGTATTTCTCGCCCCGCGGGTCGAGCCGACCTGGGGCCTCGTCACTGAAGTCGCGCCCCTCGCGACCCTGAAGGCCTGGGGCGTGGTCCCCGACGCGATCGTCCGCCCCGGCGAGCCCGCGGACGTAGACCTCCTCGTCCCCGTCTCCCGCCTCGGCGAGGACGATGCAGCCACGCTCGCCGCGCTGCTCGGCACGCTCTTCGAGCGCGGCGTCCACGTCGACTGGGAGGCCGGGTACGCGGGGAGCGCGGCGCGCGCCGTCGCCCTCCCGCCGTCGGTGTTCGAGCGCCGTCGGTACTGGCTCGACGCGGGCGGCGCGCGGCCCGTGGCGCCGGGGGTTCCCGCCGGGGCCGCCGCCGCCGGGGCCGCCGCCGCCGCGATCATCGGGACCGCCGACGTCGCGACCGCCCCGCCGCCCGCAGGTGACGAACCAGCCGTCTCCGCCGAGACCCTCCGGGCCGCCCCCGCCGATCTGCGCGCCGGACTCCTGCGCGGCTACCTCCGCGCGCTGTTCGCCGAGCTGCTCCGCACCCCGCCCGCCCGCGTGGACGTCGACCGCGAGCTCTCCGAGCAGGGCGTCGACTCGATCGTGGCGGTCGAGGCGATCCAGCGCATCCTCGCCGAGCTCGGGATCCAGGTCTACCCGCCCGAGCTCTTCGACCATCCCACCGTCGCCGCGCTCGCGGACCACCTCGCGAAGGCCGCGGGCCCCGCCTCCGAGGAGGCCGGCGCGACCGACCCCGCCGCCGCCCGCGACGCCATCCTCGCCGCCTTCCCCCGCGTGCCCGCCGGCCCGCCCCGCCCGATCCACGCGCCCCCGACCCGCGCGCGCGGCCCCGTGTTCCTCCTCTCCAGCCCGCGCGCCGGCTCGACCCTCCTCCGCGTCATGCTCGCCGGCCACCCGGCGCTGTTCGCGCCACCCGAGCTCCACCTCCTCCTCGCCGAGGACCTCGCCGCGTGGCACGCCCGCCTCGCCCCGAACCTCCTCACGCTCGGGCTCGCGCAGGCCTGGGTGGGCCTCGGCGTGCCCGCGGACGAGGCCAGCGCGCGCGTGGACGACGCCGTGCGCCGCGCCGAGCCCGCCTGGGCCACCTACGCCGCGCTCGCCGAGCGGCTGGGCGACCGCATGCTCGTCGACAAGTCCCCCAGCTACGGGTTCGACGCCGCCGCGCTGGAGCGCGCCGAGCGTTGGTTCGAGGGCGCACGATACGTCCACCTCGTCCGCCACCCGTACAGCGTCGTCGAGTCCTTCGCGCGGCTGCGGATGGGCGGGCTCGTCGGCGCCGCCGACCTCGATCCGCACGTGGTCGCCGAGCAGGCCTGGGTACTATCCGCCGAGCGGATCGGCGCGTTCCTCGCGACCATCGACCCGGCCCGCGTCTGCTTCCTCCGCTACGAGGACCTCGTCGCCGATCCGCGCGCGACCGCCGCGCAGCTCTGCGATTTCCTCGGCATCGCCCCCCACGACGGGATGCTCACGCCCTACGCCGCCGCGGCCCCCGGCTCGGCCGGCCGCATGGTCCCGCCCGCCGGCGGCTTCCTCGGCGATCCGAACTTCTCCCGCCACGACCGCATCGACCCCGCCCTCGGCGAGCGCTGGCGTGACATCGTCCTGCCCGCGCCCCTCGCGCCGCGCACGGCGGCCCTCGCCCGCGGCTTCGGCTACGCGCTCCCGGACGGGGTCACCGGCGACAAGCGCGCGTCGATCGAGGCGGAGGCGCACCTCCCCGACGATCTGCGGGCGGCCGCCGCTCCCTCGACCCCGACGACCGGGGCGCCCCGCTCCATCCTCCTCACCGGCGCCACCGGTTTTCTCGGCGCGTACCTGCTCGCCGATCTGCTCGACCGCACCGACGCCGTCGTCCACCTCGTCGTCCGCGCGAAGACCCCCGAGGCCGGCCTCGCGCGGGTGCGTGACGCCGCCATCGCGTTCGGTCGCTCGACCGCCGCGCACCATCGCGTCCGCGTGTACGTCGGCGATCTGGCGCGGCCCCACCTCGGGCTCTCCGACGCGGAGTGGGGGTTCCTCGCCGGAAATGTCGACACCATCGTGCACAACGGCGCGGTCGTGCACTTTTCGCTGGGGTGGCGCCAGCTCCGGGCCCCCAACGTGGGCGGCACCCTCGAGGTGCTCCGCCTCGCCGCCACCGGCCGCGCCAAGGCCGTGGTGCACGTCTCGACGAAGGGCGTGTACGCGCCGTCGGCCTACCCGGGAGAGGGTGCGATCCTTGAGGACACGCCCGTCCACGTGCCCGACGCCGCGGCCCTCGGCTACCAGCAGACCAAGTGGGCCGCCGAGCGCCTCGTGCTCGACGCGCGCGCCCGCGGGCTCGCCACCACGGTTGTCCGCCCCGGCCGCATCGGCGGCGACGCGATCTCCGGCCGCGTGAGCCCCGACGACTTCCTCGTGCGCCTCGTACGCGGCTGTGTCGAGATCGGCGCCTTCCCCGAGGTGAGCGGCGGGCTGGAGATGGTCCCCGTCGACGTGACCAGCCGCGCCATCGCCGCGCTCGTGGGGCGGCCCGAGGGCGTCGGCAAGGCCTTCCACCTCGGGCACGCCGATCCGCTCGACGTCGCCGATGCCGCGGCCCGCGCGCGCGGCGCCGGCCTCGACGTGGTGCTCCTGCCCTACGCGGCGTGGCGGGACCGCCTCCGCGCGCGGGTGTTCCGCGGCGAGCCGAGCGCGCTGGCCCCGCTGCTCGGGATGTTCCCCGAGGCCCCGCCCGCCCGCATCGACGACCGCCGCTTCGACCACACCAACACGGACACCCTGCTCGGCGGCCTCGACGCCCCGCCGGTGGCCGATCAACTCGACCGCATGCTGCGGTGGATGCGCGACTCCGACCTCCTGCCGAAGGGCGCCGCGTGAACGTCCCCCGACCGTCCCTCCCCCCCGCGCTCCGCTTCGTCAACGCGGTAGGCGACACCGCCCGCTGGCTCGGCCTCGCCCGCGACACGTTCGAGCCCGACGCCCTCGTGGAGGCGGCGTGCCGCGCCACCGGCCTCTCGGACCTCGGCGATCCGAGCCACCGCCCCGCCCTCGACGCGCTCCTGCGCTCCTGCGAGCACGACGCGAACCTGCACTTCATCGGCCGGCGCCACATGCGCGACCTCGTCGTGCGCGCGCTCGTCACCCGCCTCCGCCTCGTCGACGCCGTCCGCACCGCGCCGGACGCGGGCCCGAGCCTCCCGCCGCTGCTCGTGTGCGGCCTGCCGCGCTCCGGCACCACCTTCCTCCACCGGCTGCTCGCCGAGGCCGACGACACGCGCGCCCTGCGCTTGTGGGAGCTGATGGACCCGCTCCCCGCACGCCCGGCCGCGGGCGCCCCGCCGCGCCCCGACACGCGTCGCGCCGACGTCGAGGCGCGGATGGCCCGCTTGCGCCGCCTCGCCCCCGCGAACCTCGATGCCCAGCACGTCATGCGCGCCGACCTCCCCGACGAGTGCGGGCACCTGCTCAAGCCCGCCTTCCTCTCGTCGCTCTACTGGATGGCGCCCGTCACCGGCTACGTCGAGTGTTACCCGCATCACGACGCCGGGCCCGCCTACCAGGACTACCGCCGGCTGCTCGGGCTCCTCCAGACCGACCCGACGCGCCGCTACGTGCTGAAGGACCCCTTCCACGCGTTGAACCTGCCGGCGCTCTTCGCGGCCCTCCCCGACGCGATGGTCGTGCAGACCCATCGCGCCCCCGCCGAGGTCGTCCCGAGCCTCCACAAGCTCGCGTTCACCACCCAGGCGGTGCTCTCCGACGGGATCGATCCCGCGCGGGTCGTGGCCACCAACACCACCTGGCTCGAGACCGTCGCGACCCGGAGCGTGGACGATCGCGCGCGGGTGCCCGCGGGCCGCGTGCTCGACATCGACTACCGGGATCTGCTCGCCGACCCCGTCGGCATCGCCCGGCGCGTGCACCTCCACTTCGGGCTCCCGTGGTCCGACGCGCTCGACGCCCGCCTCGCCGCGTTCGTCGCGGAGAACGGCCAGCGCCGCCACGGCGACAACCCGTATGCGCCCGAGGACTACGGGCAGACGACCGAGGGCATCGACGCGCGCTTCGAGGCCTACCGGGCGCGTTTTCTGGGGAACGCCCGGCTCGGCGACGCGCGGCGCGACGACACACGGCTCATGGAGGCTCGATGAGCGACTGGTACCCGACGGTCACGCCCGCCGAGCACATGGACTCGGAGCGGTCGAGCGTGTACCCGCTCGCGACGCCCGAGGTGCGACGGATGGTGGCGCGTGGGGCGCGCGTGGAGGTCGACGCGCGCGCGCTCGCGGGCCCGAACGCCGGATGGCCGGCGGTGACCCGGGCGCCCGACGAGCTGTTCCTCATCCACGGCTCGCTCGCGTTCAAAGGCTTCGACGGCGCGCAGGTGACCAAGGTGGACACGCGCGCCTGGAAGACCGTCTGGAAGCGGCGGCTCATCGACACCGCGGCCACCGGCGAGTGGAACTACCCCGGCAGCATCGGGGCCCACGCCGACGGGTTCCTCTACGCGATTTACGGCTACCGCATCGCCCGGTTGGACGCCGACACCGGCGAGGTCCTCGCGACGGTGGACCTCCCGACGGGCCAAGAGCCCAAGGACACGACCTACAACGGGTTCGTGGTGATGCCCGACGGCAACCTCGTCGCCAAGTCGCTCTACCGCATGCCCGGCTGCAAGGAGAACGGCTTCCGCGCGCTCGCCCGCGGCGGCCTCGTCGACACCCCGTCGGACCTCCCCGTCGTCGATCCGCGCACGATGCGGGTCGTCTCGAACGTGAAGGCCCCCGAGCACCTCCTCGGCCGCATCACCGGCGCCGAGCACCGGGGCCGGAGCTACGTCTACGCCGCCGGCAAGGACCGCATCTTCCGCTACCGGTACGAAGACGGCACGCTCACGCTGGACCCGACGTGGGGCCCGGTACAGTACCGCCAGCCCGGCGAGACCCCCGGCAGCGCCATCACCGCCGCCGACGGCTGGATTTTCATCCAGGGGAACGCCGGCCCCGCGCCGGTCCCGTTCACCATCCACGCGGTGTCGCAGGACGACGCGACGCGCGTGCACCGCGTCCAGCCGTTCCCCGGCCACCCCGCGTCGTTCAACGCGTCGAAGCTCACCTACGACACCGCCAACCGCCGCATGTACACGACCGACGGGCTCATCGGGAAGCTCGCCTGCTACGACTTCGATCCGCAGCGCGGCTTCACGCTCCGCTGGGTCGTCGAGCAAGGCTCCTACAGCTTCCTCGTGCTCGTGGGGCCGCCGGAGGAGCGGATCCTGATCGCGACGGAGCTCATCGACACGTGGTGGACCTGGCTCGTCCGCACGAAGCTCTCCCGCCTCGTGCCCTGGCTCGCCTACCTCATCGGCAAGGAGCGCGTGATCTGGCGCCACCCCGACACCGGCGACGTGCTCGCGCGGAGCCCCGAGCTCCCGGCGGGGCTCGCGATCATCCCCGGCTACGACGGGGTGGTGTACTACCCGACGGTGTGGCGGGGGGTGTACGAGCTGCGCCCGCGCGAAGTCTAGGGCGCCCGAGGGATCGGGGCGCGCCCCGCGCGGACGCGGGGCCGGGCGCCTTCCGGGGTCGGCGCGAAGCGCCTCCGTCGTCCCGCCGCGCGCGGGCCGACGGGCGCGGGCCGTCGAGGGTCGACGTGGCCTTCGGCCCAGGGCTCCCGTCCGCCCGCGCCCCCCTCCAGTCGCCCTCGCGCGACGTGATGATGCCCTCGCACGCGCCGATGACGTCGGCGCGACCGTCGACCGTGACGTTTCCCCCGAGATGGCCCCTCATCTTCAATCGAACGTCACGCCCGCCGGCCGAAGCGTGACGTTCAGCACGAGATGACCCCCTCATCTCGCGTCGAACGTCACGCTGGGCGCGTGGAGCGTGACGTTCGAGCGCGGATGACTCACGACGTCGGCGTGAACGTCACGCGGCTGCGGCCCGGTCCGCCCGCGCCCCCTTCCAGTCCACCTCGCGCAGGGTGCGCCTTCGGCGTCGGCCACTTCCAGCCCTCATGGGACGTGCCCCACGGCACGGCCGCCCCGACGACCGGCGTTCAGCCCGCCGGGCGGAGGTCGGCGAACGCGGGGTGACGGGGGAGGTGCTCCACCGCACCGCTCACCCAAGCGGGGAGTGGTCCGTAGACCTTGCGCAGCTGGCCGTCCTGGGTCCGAGCGCACAGCCGGGCCTCCACCCCGTCGACGGAATTGTCGAACACGTAGACGCGGTGTGCAATGTCGATGGCCAGTGGGAGGTTCGCCAGTGAGCGTTCGTAGCGGGTGACGATCTTCTCGATCGGCACCGTATGTCCCCCGCGGATCACTCGGTCGGCGACACGCGAGGCGTTGATGCGTGGGTCGGTCGTTCCGATGAAGAACACCCGCACGAAGTAGCCCGCTTGGCGCGCGCGGTGGATGAACTCCACTTTGTCGGGTGCCGAGAAGACAGTTTCGAAGGCGATCCCAGTCCGTTGCGCAAGGAGTTCCTCTCGGCGCGCCTCGGCCCAGCGAGCTGCCCGGAGCACGGCATCAGGAGCGTTCCAGTCTCCGAAGCGGTCGCGCGCCACGTCGTCGGGGTTCAGGTACTCGACACCCTCGCTCCAGTGGTCGACCCGAAGCCGCACGGTAACCGTCGTCTTCCCCGCGCCATTCGGGCCCGCGATGACGAGCAGGGCCGGGTTCACGGACGGCCTGACGCCCGCCGCCCGGCCTCGAAGCGGGCCCGCGCCTCCGCCTGGAGCCGCGCGATACGGGCCCTCATGGCGATGAGGCTCTCCTCGCGCGCATCACCGAGCCCACGGAAGGCGTCCTGCATCAGCCGGGCAAGGTCGTCGTCCGACGGCTCATAGGCAGGGTCTGCGAGGTTGCCGCGGGCGATCATGGGCAGATCATAGCGCCCGCCTCGTGGTAGGGCCACGGCGCCGCGCGGGCGCGTGAGCATGCGGAAAACAAATGAACGACGCGCCCTCAACCGCAGTCCCCGCGCCAGGCGCCTGGAAGGCGGCCGCCCCCGGCGGCCGGTCCGCCCGCGTCCGCGCGGGCGACCGAGGCCCTTCGGGCCGAGCCTGGAAGGGGCCGACGGCCTCTTCGGTGTTGTTCGAG
>JAKFCH010000285.1:0-51570 GCA_036676765.1 Deltaproteobacteria bacterium | reverse complement strand
GCCGGGCCCACGGGCACCCGCCCGCCGCCGCGCGGCACCGGCCACGCCTCCGACCCGTCGGTCACGGTCGCGACGAGGTCCACGCCGGCGTCGTCCGCCACGCGCAGATCGAGCCACCCGCACGCGGTCGGCGTGAGCCCGTCGAAGGTGCAGCCGTCCCGCTCGCCGAGGAGCGTCGCGTCGGCGGGCACCCGACCGGTCACGACGCCATCCACCACGGGCAGTCGGGTGATGTCGAGGCCCTCCCGCTGGACGAGCACCGTGTCGGCGTCCACCGCCGTGTCGAGGTCGATCCCCTCCGGCCACAGCCCCTCGGGCGAGAGCGCCGCACGGGTCACGCCTTCGACCTCCACCGCGTTCCCGACGCCTCCGGCCCGGCCGTCGACGCCGACGAAGCCCTCGTCCCCCCGGACCGTGGCGCCCGTGCGCGCGGCCGAGACCCGGCCCCGGAACACGCCGGTGCCGACCGCGTCGATGTGGAGCACGTCGTCGTCAGCGCCGAGGCGGTAGGTGACGCCGGGAAGGACGAGCCGGGCCTCGCCGTCGTCGTTCTGCGCCTCGATGGCCCCGCGATCCCCGTCGGGCAGGTACTCGAGGAGCTGGTCGATCCGGCCGGGCTCCGCGGCGTCGATCAGCGTGCCGCCGGCCTCGCCGAGGTGGGTGAGCGCGGCGTAGGGGCCGCGCACGACGTAGCGGGCGTAGGCGTTCTCGAGGAGCCAGTCCCCGGTGCGGCCCTCCCCGCCGTCGACGAGCTCGTCCCCGCACGGGATCTGGCGCGCGCGCACCTCGCCCGCGGCCAACGTGCGCGGATCGCACTGGGTCGAATCGACGCCGCGTGCCGGCGGCGCCACGCACGCGGCGAGCAGGAGCAGCATCGGACGAAGGGCTACTGGGCGTCCGCGGCGAGGCTGCCGTTGAAGCGGAGCGAGGTCGGGACGAGGCGCACCTGCTTCGACCAGCCCTCCGGGACCTCGCCCGTGGTGTAGACCCACACGCGCTTCTCACCGGGCTTGAGCGGCTTGGTGTACGCATCGGGGAGCGCCATGCCGCCGGGGCCCGTCGTGCCGGCGAGCGGGTAGCTCTTGGCGAGGAGCTTGGTGCCGGTCGCGTCGAGGAGCTGCACCTCGAGCGTGAGGAAGTCGAGGGTCTTGTCGCCGATGTTCTGGACCTCGGAGGTGAACCCCCAGCCGTCCTTGGGGCCCTTCGGGTCCTCGGCGAGGTTGACCTCCTCGACCTTGACCTCGCCGATCACGAGCTTGTCGAGGTACCCGGCGACCTGGACGCGGGCGCTCGCCTTCTTGCGCATCGCGGCGTCGGCGGTGGGGTTCTCCTCGAGGAACCGCTTCCACGCGTCGGTGGTGTTCTCCGCCTCGGCGAGGGCGAAATGGGCGGTCGCGCGGCCGGCCTGGAGCTTCGCGGTCTGGCGCGACTTCGGGAACCGCTTCAGGACCACGTCGTAGTCCTCGAGCTTGCTGCTCTTCATCGCCTTGTCGACGAGCATCTGCTCGAGCCGGACCTCGGCGGTGAGCCGATCCGAGCCGGAGGGCTCGGTGGCGAGGTAGGCCTGCCACGCCTCGATGGTGTCCACCTTCTGGGCGTCACCGAAGGGGTCGGCGCACGCGGCCAGGAAAAGGAACAGGACGAGACTACGCATGGAACCTCCGCGTGGGATGCTACCACACCCGAGCGGAACCGTGTTTCGACCGTGCCTACCGCTCCTGACGGGGTTCAGCCGCCCTCGGCGCGCTTCTTCACCCAGGTGACCGCGTTGGTGAGGCCCTGCTTCGCGATCATGTCCTGGGCGAAGCCGGGGATCCAGCCCTTGAACCGCACGTCCACCGAGTATTCGAGCCGGGAGCGGGGGGGATCGGTGGTGAGCGGGGTGACCCGCCAGTACCCGATCGACTCGTCGAGATCGGAGAGGCGGCTGTAGTCGAGGGACCAGGTGAGCCAGCCGGCGCCGGGGTTGTAGGTGTGCTTGATGTAGTACTCGATGTTCATGCCCATCGGGTCCAGCACGAAGCGGGTGTAGATGTTGGCGCCGTCCTTCCGGTACACCTCGCAGGCCGCCACGTTGTCGACCCAGGTGGGGTACATCTTGTAGTCGACGATACGGCTCCAGATGGTGGCGGGGGCCGCGTCGATGTCCATGAACACGACGCCGTGCCCCCCGTTGCCGGTCTTGACCTGCTTGAGGACCATCTCCCCGGCGTCGAGCTTGCCGGCGTCGTCGGCCGCGAGTGGCACCGGTGGAGGCGCGCCCTTGTAGGCGGCCACCAGTCCCTGGTGATCGTGGGGCGCCGCGGGGTCGGCGGCGAGCGCCGCGAGGGTCAGGACGAGGGCGGCGAACATTCGGGGCTCCGAGGGCGGGGACACGGCTGAAACACCGCGGGTTGCGCGCGTTGTCCAATCATGGTCAAAGCTCTTTCAGATCGGGGAACGGTGTTGTATCTTGTCCGTCTCTCGCGAGGTCGGTCATGCGTGTGCTCCTCCCCCTGGTGCTTCTCGTCGGTTGTCTGTCCGAAAAAGTCGACGAAAACGCGGATGACGACGGCGACGGCCTCACCAACACCGAAGAGGCCGAGATCGGTACGGATCCCGCCGAGCCCGACTCGGATGGGGACGGCTTCGACGACAAGGTCGAGGTCGACGCGGAGCTGAACCCGAACTTCGAGTGGTCGCACCCCTACGAAGAGGGTGACTACCTCGTCGGCGCCTGCCCGACGCTCCCCGCCGAGGGCTCCGGCCCCACGGGCATGGGCGCCTACTCCGACGGCACGCAGACCTGGGAGTGGGAGGCCTACCAGGTGGGTGACACCCTGAATCCCTGGTCCGGCAGCGACAACTTCGAGCAGGAGGTCGGCTTCTACACGTTCTGCGGCAACTACATGCTCGTGACCGTGTCGGCCGGCTGGTGCGGCCCCTGCCAGCAGCTCGCGGCGGAGCTCGCCGACGTGCAGGAGCAGGTGCGCAACGACTACTCCAACTTCGTCGCGTTCGAGCTCCTCTACCAGAACACGCAGGGCAACACGCCCAACACGCGCACGCTGGCCGACTGGAAGGAGACCTACGCGCTCGACGGCGTGCCCGTCGTCGGCCCCGCCGACGCCGCGGAGACCGAGCTGACCTACATGGAGGTCGACGGCTTCATCCCGACCTCCTTCATCGTCTCGCCCGACATGAGGGTCCTGTCGATGGACGAGTACGTCACCTCGGCGCGCGACATCAAGGCGATCATCGCCGCGGACATGGGCGAGTAGCTCTCCGCGGATCCGAGAGGGGGGCGGGCTCGCGAGGGCCCGCCCTTCCTGCTTTTCGGGGTGCGGCTGTTCGGGCGACCCGCGCGGGCCGCGGTCCCCGGCGGCGGTCACACGGGCGCGATTTTGGAGCGGGAGCGGCCGCCGACCGCGCCCCCGGAGCCCGCCCTCGGAGGGGTCAGCCCCCGGATCCGGTGCCCCCCGGTCGGGTCATCGCGGCGGGGTCGAGCAGCGCGTCGAGCTGGGCGTCGGGGAGGCGCCCGCGCGCCGCGTCCCGAACGGTGCCGCCGGTGCGCGCGGCCTCCTTCGCGATGTCGGCGGCGGCGTCGTAGCCGAGCACCGGCGCGAGCGCGGTGGCGAGCGCGAGGTTGCGCTCGAGCGTGGCGGCGCAACGCTCCCGGTCGGCCTCGATGCCGTCGATGCAGCGGGCCGCGAAGGTCCGCGATCCGTTGGCGAGGAGCGCGATGGAGCGGAGCAGGTTGTCCGCGAGCAGCGGGAGCGCCGTGTTCAGCTCGAGGCTCCCGCCCTGGGCGCCGAGCGCGATGGTCGTGTCGTTGCCGATGACCTGCCACCCCACCATGGCGAGCATCTCGCACATGACCGGGTTGACCTTGCCGGGCATGATCGAGCTCCCGGGCTGGGTCGCGGGGAGGCGCAGCTCCGCGAGGCCCGCACGGGGCCCGCTCGCGAGGAGGCGGACGTCGTTCGCGATCTTGATCAACGAGACCGCCACCGCGCGGAGCAGGCCGCTGGCCTCCACGACGCCGTCGGCGGCGCCCTGCGCCTCGAAGTGGTCGGCCGCCTCGACGAAGGGGAGCCCTGTGTCGTCGGCGATGCGGGTGATCACCCGCGCGGGGAAGTCCAGGGGCCGGTTGAGCCCGGTGCCGGTGGCCGTGCCGCCCAGGGCGAGCTCGAGCAGGGCGTCGCGCGCGCGGGTGGCCCGGCCGATGCCGAGGTCCACCTGCCGCGCCCACCCGGCGAATTCCTGGCCGAGGCGCACGGGGGTCGCGTCCATCAGGTGGGTGCGCCCGGTCTTCACCACGTCGTCGAAGGCCGCCGCCTTCGTCGTGAGCGAGCCGCGCAGGTAGCGGAGCGCCGGGAGCAGGTCCTCCTCGATGGCGAGCGCCGCGGCCACGTGGAGCGCGGTCGGGATCACGTCGTTGGAGGACTGGGACATGTTGACGTGGTCGTTCGGGTGCACCGGCGTGCGGCTCCCGACGACGCCGCCCATCAGGTCGATCGCGCGGTTGGCGATCACCTCGTTGGCGTTCATGTTCGTCGAGGTGCCCGAGCCGGTCTGGAAGACGTCGACGGGGAACTGGTCGTCCCACTCGCCGTCCGCCACCTCCTGCGCGGCGGCGCCGACCCACTCGGCCACGTCGACCGGCAGCAGCCCGAGCGCCTCGTTGGTGAACGCGCACGCGCGCTTCACGATGCCGAGCGCCTGGATGAAGCGGCGCGGCATGCGCTGGCCCGAGATGGGGAAGTTCTCGATCGCACGCTGGGTCTGCGCGCCCCAGAAGGCCTTCTTGGGCACCCGCACCTCTCCGAGCGAGTCCTTCTCGATGCGATGGCTCACCTTGTCTCCGCGACGGTCCGCCCTCCTATCGGGCCTCGGGCGGAGGCGGTGGGTTAAGCCCGTCGTTCCCCAGGCGGGGGCGCGGAGGGAACGTGGCGGACGGAGAGCGCCCGGAGGCGCGGCTCATCGAGATCTACACGTCGGTCCAGGGCGAGAGCACCTGGGTCGGGCTGCCCTGCGTGTTCGTGCGGTTCGCCGGCTGCAACCTCCGGTGCACCTGGTGCGACTCCGTGTTCACCTTCACCGGCGGCACCCGGCGCCCCATCGACGACGTGGTGGCCGACGTCGTGGCGACCGGCATCCCCCTCGTCGAGGTCACCGGCGGGGAGCCGCTGGTGCACAAGGCTGCCGTCCCGCTGATGCAGGCGCTGGTCGACCGCGGGCTCACCGTCCTGTTGGAGACCAGCGGGAGCCGCGACATCGCCGCGGTGCCCGAGGCGGTGCGCATCATCCTCGATCTGAAGCCGCCCGACAGTGGCGAGGTCGGCGCGAACCTCTGGTCGAACATCCCGCTGCTGCGCCGAAAGGACGAGGTGAAGTTCGTCATCGCCTCACGCCGCGACTACGAATGGTCGCGGGACACGCTTCGCGAGCACCGGCTCGACGAGCGCGTGGGCGCCGTGTTGTTCTCGCCCGCCTGGGGCCTCGTCGATCCCCGCGCAATCGTGGAGTGGATCCTCGCCGACCGCCTCCCGGTGCGCTTCCAGGTGCAGATGCACAAGTACGTGTGGCCCCCCGAAGAGAGAGGAGTCTGAGATGGACCGGATCACGCTCGGCATCGACGGCATGAGCTGCGGGGGCTGCGTGCTCTCCGTGGAGAAGGCGCTCGCGCGGGTGGCCGGCGTCCAGAAGGTGGTCGTCTCCCTGGAGAAGAAGGAGGCCGTCGTGGAGGGGGAGAACCTCGAGCGCGAGGCCCTCTCCGACGCCGTGACCGACGCCGGCTACGACGTGCGGTAGCGCGGCGGCGGATAGAGGCCGCTAGCCCCCTTCGTGCGTGAGCCGGTAGTTCAGGACGAGGCAGGACACCGGGTTCGGCAGCGTGCCGAACGTGGCCTCCATCTTCTTCTTGTCGCCGTTGAGAACGGCGTCGCAGGGGAGGACGAGCGCGCGGGCGATCACCTCGGCGGTGCGCTCGATCACCCAGTTGCCGCCCGTGACGTCGGAGAGCACCACCGTCGGGGACATCTTCACGAAGTCGATCGGGCTCTTGGTCGCGCCGGCGAACTTCGTCCCGGGGATGTCGGAGGCGAACACCTTCGCCACCCGGGACACGGCCACGAACGGGCTGTCCACGTCCGGCACGAACTTGGCCGACTTGCCGACCATCTCCTCGAACGCCGTCACCACCTTCGGGAGGCTCTCCCGATCGTCCTCGCCGTCCGCGCGGACGCATGTGCGTTCCCCCTGGCGGATCACCTCGGCGGCGCTCGGCAGGTTCGTGTCCAGCACCGGCTCGCCGGCGCTCGCGCCCGTGGTGGAGAGGAGCTGGGTGCGCGCCACCTCGTCCTGCGCGACCTGCGTCGCGTCGCCGGAGACATAGGCGTCGAGCTGCACCTGGGCGAGCCCGAGGTTCTTGGCCTGACGGTAGGTGAGGCGCGCGGGGCCGCGGCCGCATACCTCGGTGTCCTTCGAGTCGAGCACGCGGTCCCACTGGCCCTGCACGCGCCCCCGGGTCGCCGCGAGGTACGGCAGGAGCCGCTTGGTGTCGGGGTCGAAGTCGTCGGACTTCTCGACGCGCTCGCGCCACTTCGCGAACTCCTCGGGGCGCGCCGAGTCCTCGTACATCCAGCTGTAGACTTCGGGGTTGTCGAGGATCTTCTTGGCCTGGGTCTTCACGAGCCCGACGAACGCGGTGTCCTTCTTCATCGCGAGGCCGACGGATCGCACCCCGGTGACGGTGATGGCGAGCTCGTCGAACGCGAAGTTCTCCACGTCGGTGCCGATGCTTCCGGCGTAGGAGAGGTTCTCCTTGCAGGTCTCGGCCTCCTCCTTCGCCTTGGTCGAGTCTCCCCGGAACTTGAGCGCCGCGCACGCCGACACCCCGGTCGAGAAGTAGCCGAAGAGCATGATCGCGCCGAGCAGCAGGATGCGCGGCTGCCAGATGGCGCCGGACTTCACGAAGTACATCGCGCGCATCGCGATGGAGACGGGCGAGAACGTGTACAGGCGGGCGAGGAAGAGATCCCACCCGGCGCTCGCGAACCGGCCCGCGGTCAGGTTCTTCGGGCCACGTCGGGCCGCGCCGCTGCGCGCCGCCTTCATCTCCGGCGGAAGCTCCCCGAGCTCGATGTAGAAGCGGGGCCCCTCGGGGGTGACCAGCGCGAACGAGTCACCCGGCTTCACCGCCGTGGGCGCCTGCACCTGGACGGGCCGGCGCGCATCCCCCTTCCAGAGGAACACCGCCGCGGTTCGCTCCGACGGCGCGAGGATCATGCTGGCGCCGCCCTGGCGGATGACCTTGCAGTGCTCCTTCGCGACGCCCAGCGACTCGGGCAACGTGATGTGGCAGCGCTCCTTGTTGGAGCCCAGACGCGCCTCGAGCCCCTCGAAGGGGCCGAAGCGGGTGCCCCCGAATTCCGGGGACAAGACGAGGTAGAGGACGAGATCGCCGAGGGCCATGTGCGCTCCCGGGCGGAGTGTAGCAGCCGGGGCCCCGGGGGTGCCCGTGATAGAGTCGCGACCCCGTGAACATCTTCCTCATCCCCTACACCTGGATGCGGCACCTGTCGGTGGCGCTCGTATGCTCGGGCGCGACCCTCCTGGCGTGGTGGTTCGTGCTCGCCCTCGCGGTGATCTCCCCGGTCTGGACCGTCGGATGGGACGGCGCGGTCTACGTCACGTCGCTCAGCGCGGCGGTGGCGGGCGCGTCGACCCTCGCCGAGGCCTCGCTCCGCCGCCTGCCGCTCTGGAAGCGCGTCCTCCGCACCGCGGGGAGCGCGCTCATCTCCGGCGTGCTCTCGCTCGCCGGCTACTGGAGCTGGCACGGGGTGATGGGGCCGCTCGTCTTCGACGATGTCGCCGGCATCGACCTCTCCGAGCCCACCCTCGTCTCCCTGCGCTACCGCATGGCGGCCTTTCTCTTCGCAGGGGTCCCCGCGGGCGTCGGTCCGCTGGTGTTCCGCCGGGGCGCCGGGTTCTTCTCCCACATGGGCGCGGGCGCGGCGGCGGGGCTCATGGCCGGGGCCACCTGGTACGTGCTCGGCTACCCGAAGAGCTTCATCGGCCTGTCCGACCTCTACCTCGCGAGCGCGGGAGGGGCGCTCGTGTTCGGCGCCACGTTCGGGTTGTTGGCTTGGGGCATCCCCGACAATCTCTACGCGGGGTGGATGCGCGTCGTCAGCGAGACCCGCCACGGGCGCCGCATCCCGGTCGACGCGCCGGATGGCGCCGTGCGCGAGCGCTTCATCGGGCACTTTCCGCGCGGGCTCGACCTGTTCCTCCCCGCGGAGGACGGCGTGATGGAGCTCCACGTCTCGGTGATGGTGACCCGCAAGCAGGAGTACCGCGCGCGCGGGTTGACCCTGAACCCCACGCACGTGCGGCGTTTCCTCGAGCGGATCGACCTCCGCTACGACGCCCGTAGGCCTGCTCCCCTGGAAACCCGCCTCTCGTCCGGCGATCGCTTCCTGCTCGGCCCCGCCTCCGACCCCACCGTCGTCGAATTCATCATGTTGCCCCGCGAGGAGCGGTGATGGCCCTCGCGCTCGCCCTGCTGACCCTGCTCGCGTGCGGGCAGACCGACCTGGTGCCCATCCCCGGTACCACCGTGCGCGTCGCGCCGCCCACCTCCACCGGGCAGGGAAAGAACGCGCTCGAGCTGCACATCTTCCACACCGAGGAGGAGTGCTTCGCGGCGGTCAAGCCGGAGGACGTGCCGCTGTGCCTCCCCTTCGTCGACCGGGCGTCCGGCCAGGTGCGGATCGCGTTCCAGATGCGCGTGGACGGCGAGGAGTGGCGGGTGCCGCTCGCCGACGAGAACATCGAGATCTTCCACAAGAACCAGCGGGTGCTCCGCGAGGGGCGCAAGGACTACCAGATCGTCCCGCACGAGCCCGCGCGCGCCGAGCAGCTCTTCATCCTGCTCATCGACAGCTCGGGCTCGATGGCCATCGACGACGAGGGCAACGGCCGCACCCGGATGGACAAGCTCCGGGCCGCGCTCGTCCGCAACGACGTGCTCGACGCCTTCTTCCCCGGTGACGTGAAGACCGCCGTGGTGCCGCTCATCTTCAAGGGCTCCGGCGCCCCCGAGCCGCTCGGCGGCAAGTGGGTCGTGGACAACAAGAAGGAGTTCCGGCAGCTCATCAACACCCAGCTCCAGGTCGGGGCCGGGTACACCTACTTCTACAACGCGGTCGACTGGGCCACGAGCACGCTGCTGGAGAACCCCGAGATCAAGCAGGCGGTCCAGGTCGGGAAGCAGGCGCCCACCGTCATCGCGCTCACCGACGGGTTCAACAACGAGCTGCCGTCGGACGTGTGCGCCGACAACGCGCCGCGCCTCGAGAAGATGCTCAAGCGGCTCGACGGCGTGCGCCGCGGTGAGACCGCCAACGTGCGCAACGTGCCGACGGTCTACACGGTGGGCCTCGGCCGCTCGGCGTGGCGCGGCTTCGAGGTGCCGGACAACATCAGCGTCTCGCCCCGCGACATCTGCAAGGGGCTCGCCCAGCAGGTCATCAACGGGGGCGTCGAGACCAAGGGCGTCGACAACGCGGCGCTCTCGTGGATCGCGCGCGTGGGGGGCGGCGGGAGCTTCATCAGCCGCACGACCGAAGGCCTGGCGGACGCGTTCAAGGCGGCTGCCGCGGTGCGCTACCGCTGGTTCGAGGCGCGCTACAAGGTCGATCCCTTCTACCTGCGCCGGTCCTTCGAGACCAAGCTCCGCCTCTCCACCCTGCTCCGGAGCGAGGCCGCCGTCTGGATCCACCCGAGCGGCTGGTTCGACGCCCCGCCGGGCATCGCCGGTCCCGACGGATGGACCCGCGCCGCCCCCTTCCGGGAGACCACCACCCTGCTCCTCCCCCTGCTCGGGCTCCTCGCCGCGCTGGGCTACATCCCCGCCGCGTGGTTCAACGTGCGCCGCGCGCTGTTCTCCCGCGTGGCCCGGCGGAAGAAGGGCCGCTGAGGTCCAGGAATTAGGCCGGCTGTCGCCGACGGTTGCGGTGGCGGTCACCTTGCCGTACGATCGAAGCGCCGTCATCTCGGCGCGTCGTCGGCGCACGCAGGGGAACCTTGGCCCGCACCATCAATCAATACGAGATCACCGGGGAGCTCGGCGCGGGGCACTTCGGCAAGGTCTTCCTGGCCGTCGGCGAGGTGCCCGGCCGTGGCATCCATCCCGGGAAGCGCCGGGTCGTGGCCGTGAAGAAGCTGCGCGAGCCCGATCCCGAGTCGGTCCGGCTCCTGCTCCAGGAGTTCGCGCTCCTCGACCAGGTGAAGCACCGGAGCATCGTGCGGGTCTTCGAGTACCTCGAGGACGAGACGGCCGTCGTGATGGAGGTCGTACACGGCGTCTCGCTGCGCGAGGTCCTCGACGTGTGCGCGGAGCACCGAGAGCAGGTGTTCACCGAGGCCGCCATCGAGATCGGGTGCGAGCTCGCCGACGCCCTGTACCAGGCCTACACGACCCCGGGCGACAACGGGGAGCGCCTGCAGCTCGTCCACCGGGATCTGAAGCCCGAGAACGTCATGTTGACCAAGGCGGGCGAGGTCAAGATCCTCGACTTCGGCCTCGCCCGCGTCGACAACGCCGACTTCCAGCGGGACGACCCGAACCGCATCAAGGGCACGCCGGTCTACATGGCGCCGGAGCAGGCCCGGGGTCAGGACATCGACCACCGGACCGACCTCTTCGCCCTCGGCCTCATCCTCTACGAGCTCCTGATGGGGCGGCCGGCCTACCGGGTGCCGATGGATGCGCCCGATCCCATCGCCGCCATCTACGCGGCGATCGAGGGCGGGGAGCTCTCCGATCAGTGCCGGGAGCTGGAGTCCAAGCTGCCGGGCATGGGCCCCATCGTGGCCAAGCTCCTCCAAGCGAGGCCCCGCAACCGGTACCAGACCGGTCACGACCTCCTCGTCGACCTGCGGCGCCAGCTCTACAAGGACCGCGGCTTCTATCTCAAGGAATTCTGCGATTTCTTCTACGGGAGCCTCCGTCGGCTCCCCGATCTGCCCGACGCTGACCCAGGGCAGGGAGGTACACGGATGTCGAACAGTGACAAGGGGCCGAACGCGCCACGCAAGAGCATCGAGGAGCGCTTGCGCGAGTCGATGAACCGCGACGCCACGCCGCCGCCCGCCCCGCCGGATGCGGAGGCCGCCGGGCCCAAGGCCCCCGTGCCCGTACGCAGGGTTGCACCGCCCCCCGTGCGAGCGCCGCCCGTCACGCCGATGGCCGCGGCGCCGCCCGCGCCGATCGCCCCGAAGATCGTGCCCCGCAGCGCCTCGGCGGCCCGGCCCGCGCCGAACGCCGCGGAAGACGAGATCATGCCTCCGTCGGTGAAGGGCGCGAAGCCCGGCCTCAAGCCGGTCGCCCCCCGCAAGATGATGGGCGCGCGCAGCCCCGACGAGACCGGCATGCTCCAGATGGTGCCGCTCTCCGACAACGAGGACGAGAAGGAGGCCGGCGCCGACCCGAGCGCGACCTCGTTCTTCGCGATCCCCGCCCCGAAGTCCGAGCGTCCGAAGGCGTCCGCGCCCGTCGCGCCCACCCCGATGGCGGCCGCAGGCCCCGCGCCCGCGCGCCCCGCCTTCGGGGGGCCCCCGGCCTTCAACCCCATGCCGATCGCGGGCGGACAGATGCCCCCGCAGCCGATGGCCGCCCCCCAGCCGCTCGTGTCCGGCCCGGTCGTGAGCTACGGCGGCGCCGCCGGGGGCACGCCCTTCCAGGTGGGGGGCCCCACCCCGACCGGCAACAACAACGCCGAGTCACGGGTCCAATCCGTACGTGTGTTCGCGGTGCTCCTCGGGGTGTTCGCGCTCGCCTGCGTCGCGGTGCTCTCCGTCGTGGCGTTGTGGTTCCTCCAGGTGAAGAGCACCGAGAAGCCCGTGGAGACCGTCGCCGTGGTCGCCCCCGCGCCGGTGAAGCGGGCAGCCAAGGAGGACACGGGGACCGTCAAGCCAATCGAGACCAAGCCCGCGCCCGTGAAGACGCGCACCGTCAGCGGCAATGGGGGCACCAAGCCCGTGGCGGCGCCGAAGCCGCCCCCGGTCAGCGCCAAGGCACCGGTGGTCGTGACCTTCACCGGATCCCCGATCCCCACGAGCGTCGAGATCAACTGCTCGGGGTCCGGTTTCCGGGAGAAACGCTCGCTCAGCGGTGGCTCGGCGACCGTGCCCGACGTCCCGACCGGCGACAATTGCCAGCTCCATCCCAAGGGGGCCGGCGCGCCCACGTCCGCGTCGGTACGCGGCGGTGGCACCTACAACTGCACGATCTCCGGCACCGTCACGAGCTGCCGGTAGCTGCAACCGGCGTGCGCTTCGCGTAGACTCACGCGCACTGACGGAGGAGGGCGGATGCACGCGTTCTTGATGGCATGGCTGGTGGTGATCGGACTCGCGCGGCCCGCGCTAGCCGCCGGTGAGGATGCTCCTCCGGTGGCCGCCCCGAGCTTCGGACATGCGCCGGACGTGGCCTTCAAGGACACCAAGTCCAAGGAAGAAAAGGAGGAGGCGATGACCGCCTCCGAGAAGGAGGCCGATCAGAAGCGCAAGGACAAGCTGGCGCGCGTCATCGTGCTCAAGTGGCCCGACAACAAGAGCGTGGACTACTCGGACACGACGATCCAGCGCAACGTCAAGTCGCGCATCGCGCGCCCCGACGCCCAGTTCTTCCCGGAGGTCGATCTCTACCAGAACGGCCGCAAGGTCCGTGACCGCACGGTCGTCCCCGCGATGCAGCCGTCCGCCGTCCCGGATCAGAACCTGCAGCGTGTTCGCCAGGCGATCGAAGAGGTGTCCAGCATCCCCTGGAACGCCATCCAGCCCGACCAGTGGGGCCTGAAGGCCAACGAGCTCCGGAGCATGGTCGAGCTCATCTGGTTCGTAGACAAGGTCGACCAGCGCGAGCCGCTGTTCCTGCTCTACACCCAGATCGGGCGCGCGGCGGAGAACCAGAATCAGAACGTCCCGCCCTTCTACGAGCAGATCGGCAACCAGGCGGTCAACTACTACTTCTACCTGGCGGCCACGATGGCCTTCCAGGATCCCGCGCTGATGTCCAAGCTCACCGACCAGGAGCTCAACGGCGCGATCGGGTTCATCCTGCAGCAGCTCCAGCAGGGCGCGTACCCGAACCTGAAGATCGACTTCGAGACCGAGGGCGAGGACTTCGACGCGGCCAAGTTCGCCGAGTCGTACGAGATCTACCTCAACGGCATCAAGACCGATCCCAGTGACGACGGCCAGATGGACATCTTCCTCGGCCGCACCGACATCTACCTCAAGCGCACCGACAGCGGCCACGGCCTCTCGGAGCGCCTCGAGGTCAGCAAGCTCGAGGACAAGATCTACTTCGTGCGCGACACCGCGCGGAAGAAGATGGGCGTCGACTTCATCGAGCAGCTCTTCCTGCACCCCAACGAGTGCACCCCCGCGCTCGACGGCGACATCCTCAACTACCTCGCCATCTACGCCAAGATCCACGAGAAGGCGGAGATCTACATCGCGGTGCCCCAGTACGGGAACCCGAACCGAGTGTGGGTCTGGCGCTACGATCGCCCCTCGGCGAACCTCCAGCTCGTCGGCGGCGGCGCGGACGGCTTCCCCGTGCGCTTCGCGTTGCTCGTGACAAGCGGCGTGATGTTCAACGGCGCGACCGCGTCGTACAACGATGCGGCGGCGACAGAGGCGGCCGAGGGCCAGGCCGCCGACCCCGGCGCCCTCCCCGACCCCGCGGACGCGATCGGCCTCGAGCCGAAGCCGGCCTACATCCCGGTCAACTTCGAGCTCCGCGGACACTACAACCGGCTGATGGTCGCGCTCGGCAGCGAGTTCGGGTTCAACACCGGCGGTCCCGAGGGCGATCTCCAGTGGATCGAGCGGTACCACACCAACGGAAGGCCCGGCGCCGTGGTGATCGACCCCGTGGGCGAACACGAGCGGCAGGTGCTCGACGAGGACGGCGAGCCCGTCCCCGTGCTCGACGAGGACGGTGTGCCCGTGCTCGACGACGACGGCAACCCCGTCTTCGAGACCGAGTCCTTCCCCTTCGGGCAGAACGTCTACAACGAGGTCGAGATCAACCGGAACCTCTACCTGGGCGTCTCCGCGGTGCTCGGTCGCGACGCGGGCATCGGCTTCGGGCCGCGTATCGGCGCGCGCATCGGGTGGACCAACGTGCCCTACGCCCTCCAGACGACCGCGCACGTCGGCGTGACCCTCGCGCCGCCCGGCATCAAGCCCCTCGGCAACCGGGTGCGGCCGTTCATCGACGTCGACGGGCGGGTCGGCCTGAGCTTCCCGTTCTCCACGAGCCTCGCGCACGGCGACGAGCCGATCACCGCGCTGCCCGTGTTCGGCCTCACGGCGGGCGTCGGAACCACCTTCTAGTTCGAGGCGCTCTCGTGCTCATCCCGTTCGTCACCGTCTCGCTCGCGCTCGCCGCGGAGGGCACCGGCAAGGCCACCATCGTGTGGTTGCAGCCGGACCTCCCGCCGACGGAGCTCCGGGTCAAGGCCGAGAAGCTGCTCGGCCTGTCCGCCGTGCACGCGGCGTGGGCCGATCTCGCGTTCGTCCCGACCCCGTTCGTGAACGAGGACGAGGCCCGGATCGTCGCCCTCGAGCGGGCGAAGGAAGACGCCCGGCTCAAGTTCGACGCCTTCGACACCGAGCGGGAGATCGCCGCCGCCCTGGGAGCGGCCGTCGCCGCGGTGACCGTCGTGCGCAACGATGCCGACCGCAAGGCCCTCGCCGATGCGCTCGTCCTCCAGGGCGCCGCCGTCACGCGCATCGTGCCCGACGAGCGCTTCGCCACCGCCGAGGACGTCGGGGCGTGGCGCACCTTCTTCGGCAGCAGCGCGGTCGTGAAGCCCTACGTCGACGCCCTCGCGCTCGAGCCGGAAGGCGCGTGGAGCCGCGACATCTTCCCCGACGCCGAGAGCTTTTCCCGCTTCGGCACCGCGCGGGATCAGGTCACCGCCCAGGTGGAGGGGCGCGTGGAGCTGTCCCCCTTGCCGAGCGGCCTCTCCGTGGTCCTCGACGGCCGACCGTGGCCCGAGGGCCAGACCAGCGTCGGGGTCGAGCCCGGCCACCACTACCTCCACGTCCTCTCGGGCGATCGGATCGTGGGCCGCCAGGCCTTCGACGCCCAGCCCGGCGGCGCCATCCAGGTGGAGCCCACCGTCTCCCGCGCGGAGCTCGACGCCGCGCGCGCGCGGTTGCTCGAAGGCTCCCACGAGGTCCCCGAGGACGTCGCCCGTGCGCTCGGGGTCGCGGGTCGTCGCAACGGCGCGCCCACGCCCACCTTCCTCGCGACGCTCGACGACAAGGGCCGCCTCGAGGTCCTGCCCTATGCCGGCGGCGCGTCGTTCCAGAAGAAGCCCGCCGTCACCGTGCTGCTCAACGGCAGCGTCGGCGGCGCGCTCCTGTATTCCCCGGCGTTCGCCGATTCTGGCGGCGTGCCCACCGCGGGCTGGGGCGTCGCGGGGGATCTCGGTGTCGAGATCGGCATCTACAACCTCGCGGTCTATGGCGGCAACACCCTCGCGCTCACGCCGACCCAGCGGATGCGCTACGCCAACGCCGACGAGACCGAGAACGTCGAGACCAACGCCTTCTTCCACCCGTACGGTGGGCTCGGCGTGTACCTCCCTCGTCCCGACGTGAAAAAGGCGCTGGTCATGCTCGGCGCGAACTACGGGTGGTTCTCGCCCGGCGCGATGGGCGTGGGCGGCCGGGCCTCCTTCGGCATCCCGACGGGTGACGGCACGTGGTTCCGCATCGATCTCGATGCGTTCCGGGGCACCCAGATGAAGGGCTTCCCGTCGGAGGGCGAGCCGACGATCTACGGCGGCGTCCGCCTCGGGTTCGGTCGCAAGCTGTAGCGAGGTTGCACGGGAGAGCGGTTATCCTTCGCGCCTCTGGGTGAAGCCATGCTCCTCGCGCTCCTGCTGTCCGTCCACGCGAACGCCGCCGAGTCGGGGCCACTTCCCGTCTGGAGGTGGCCGGCCGGCGAGGTCCAGCGGTTCCACATCGAGACCGAGATCGTCACCCCGCGCGGCCAGCGCTACCTCGCGGCCAACAACATCGACGCGCGGTCGGGCGCCGTGAAGCTGCGCGCCGACACCGCCTGCACCGCCACGCCCGAGGGGAAGGTCCAGGTGGTCCGCTGCACGTTCGCGTACGTGGGGCTCCAGGGCAAGCCATGGGTGCCCGACGAGGCCGGCAAGCTCGACACCATCCTCGCCGAGTGGAGCAAGGATCTCACCGGCACCAAGGTCGAGATGGAGATCGGGCCCGACGGCCGCCTCCGCGCCTTCGACACGTTGAGCGGCCGGGATCGCAGCAACAAGCGCGAGGGCTACAACATCGAGCAGCAGCGCACGCTCCTGCAGCGCGTCTTCTGCATGTTCGACCTGCCGCTCACCACCGACCAGAAGGACTGGGTCCGCGGCTGGTCGCAGAAGGGTGACTCGGCGATCATGAAGCTCCTGACGATCACCGGCACCGCCGGCGCCGTCGACATGAAGCACACCCACAAGGGCGAGCGTGACGGCCTCACCGTCATCGAGACCGTCGCGAAGGGCACGCTCTCCGCGGGCTCCGCAGTCGACGCCACGAGCGGCGGTCGCCTCGTGGACGTGCGGGTCGCCGGCGAAACCCTCTTCGACACGACGAAGGGCATGCTCGTCTGGCGCGACTTCAGCATGGACGGCCAGCTCATGGTCAGCGCCCAGGAGGCGAGCAGCGCCGCGGAGTACTACCAGGTGGCCGCGCTCCAGTGGGTGCCCGAGTTCCCGGCGCCGGGCGAGATCCCCCTCTCCATCGCGGCGATGCGCGCGCCGCGCCTCTCCGGCACCGCCCCGGCGCTCGCCGAGGGGGTGGCTCTGGTCTCGTTCGCCGAGCTCGGGATGACGCCGCTCTTCGTCCAGGGCCTCCCCGAGGCCGCCGCGCCGCTCTCCCTGCCGGTCACCACGGTGTCGGCGCGCGTGAGCGTGGGCGCGGACGGGATCCCTGGCAGCGTCACCCCCTGGAAGGGCTTCGCGGCCCTCGGCCCCGCGACCGAGGCGGCGCTGCTGGGCGCGCGGTTCCCGGCGCGTCCCGCGCCCTACGCGGTGGACGTCGACGTCGAGTGGCGCCCGGCCGACGAGTAGGGGCTCCTCGCGGGGGCACGGCCTCGGGGCCGCGGTCGGCGCCGCCTCGGCGCCGGGGACCGCGGCCCGCGTCGGTCGCCCGGACCCCTTCTTCAAGACTGGCTAGAGATCCTGCACGAACTCGTAGTAGTCGCCGAAGTGCACGCGGTTGACCTGGCGGCCCATCTTGACGAGCTCGCGCGCGATGGCCTCGACGGCGTGGCGCATGCACACGTCCTCGCGACGTGCAGAGGCGAGGATGCACGCGTTGATGGCGGCGTTGACGATGAGGCCGCCGGCGATGTTGAACTGGTTCGAGAGGTAGCCGAGGTCGAGGTCGGCGCCGCGCGGGGCGTAGGGTGGAAACGCACGTTCCCAGAGCCTGAGGCGCTCGCCGGGGGAAGGCATGGGGAACTCGACGACGGCGCCGAAGCGGCGGAGGAAGGCCTCGTCGATGTTCTCCTGGAGGTTCGTCGTGAGGATCGCGCAGCCCTCGAACACCTCGAGGCGCTGGAGCAGGAAGCTGACCTCCTGGTTCGCGAAGCGGTCCTGGGCCTGCTTGACCTCGCCGCGGCTGCCGAACAGGGCGTCGGCCTCGTCGAAGAGGAGGACGGCGGTGCCGCCCTCGGCGGCGTCGAAGATCTCGCGGAGGTTCTTCTCCGTCTCGCCGACCCACCGGCTGATGACGCTGGAGAGGTCGACGCGGAACATGTCGAGGCCGAGCGTGCCGGCGATGACCTCGGCGGCCATCGTCTTTCCGGTGCCCGGGCCGCCGGAGAACAAGGCCTTGATACCGTAGCCGCGGGGGCGGATCTTGTTCGCGCCCCACCGGTGGTAGACGTTCTCCTGCTCGGACAGGTAATTCGTCAGGTGTTTGAGCTGTTTTTCGATCTTGGGCGGGATGATGAGATCCCCCCACGTGTACTGGGGCACCACGTGCTGCGCGAGGCCGCGGAACTCCGGCCGGCTCCCTTCGCGCGCGGCGGCCCAGATCGCGTCGATCGACGGCTCGCGCCCGCCCGACTCGGCCTCGGCGCGCTCGAGCACGCGCTGGATCGAGGTGCCGCCGACCGAGTAGAAGCGCTCGGCGATGTCGGCGCCGAGCTTCTCGTTCCAGCCGCGGCGGGAGAGGGCATCTCCCCAGGCCTCGTTCCGCTCCTCGAGCGTCGTACGCGAGACCTGCACCGTCACGCTCGGGCGATCGGTGCCGAGGAGGGCGCCGATGGACTTGCGATCGGAGCCGCCCATGAGCACGGGGTAGGGGAGCGCGGAGAGCGCGCCGCCGAGGGCCATCAAGCCGTTGCGGAGCGCGGGGTCCTCTTGCGACGCCGCGACGTTCACGAGGTACGGGAGCGCACCGCTCATCCGCAGCTCGCGGACGAGATCGTAGGGCTCGTCGATGTACTGGCGCGCGCGTTCGAGGTCGATGCGCACGAGCGGGCGCTCGCACCGGCGCGCGATCGCCTGGGCCACGCCCTCGCGCATGCCGATGGTGCTGCCGACGACCGCCACCGTGATCGGCCGGTCGAGCGACTCGTCCAGATCCGCGATGCGCTTGCGTGTCGGCGCCGGGATGAACGGGTCGAGCGCGGTGTCGATGGGCGTGAACCCGACTGAGCTCGGGAGCTCCTCCTCTTCGAGGAGCCAGCGCAGGAGCCGCGGCGCGGGGTGGACGCGGCGGGAGGTGTGGGTGTCGTGGCCGTCGGGCGGGTTGAGCAGGAGGAGGCGGTACCGGATGAGCGGGCCGCCCTGCATGAGCCGCGCCTGGAGCGCGAGCCGCTCGCGACGCTCGGTGCGGAGCACGCGGGTCGCCATGTCGACGGTGAGGTAGGCCTGGTTCAGGTTGTCGTTGAGATACGCGAAGATGCGGCCGTAGCCGGCGCTGATCTCGGGGGCGAGGGAGAGCAGGATGAGGTCCGCGTCGTCCCCGTCGAGATCGAAGGCGCGCCGCAGCCGTGCGAACCGCCCGTCCGTCGCGTCGCGCATCGCGGCGGAGGCCGCGACCGCGTCCTCCAGGCCATCGGGACCGGTGAGGTAGTCGATCTCGCCGTGGGCGCGCAGGAGCGCGTCGACCTCGTCGTCGGTGATGACGGAGCCCCAGAACTGGCCCTTGGCGCGCATGGAGGGGCGGGCGCGCTGCCGGCGCACGGCGCGCAGCAACAGGAGGTCGGTGCGCCGGAGGCGGCGCGCGAGCTCCTCGAAGACGGTGCTCATCAGTGTCCTTGGCCGCCCTCGGAGCGGGCGGAGGCCGATCCTACAGGAAGCCCTTCTTGTCCGCGAAGCGCTCGAGCGAGGAGTCGCGGGCGCTGTCGAGGGTCTGCATCACCTCGTGGGCGAACTTGTCGAGGATCGCCTGACGGCTGTAGCCCGCGGCGATCAGCGCGTCGTAGCCGCGCGAGGCGTTCGACTCGGACTCCTGGCCCTCCCGCTTCTGCGAGCCGCCGCCGCTCGAGCTGGTGGCGCCGGTGCTCGGCACGGCGTGGCTCGCCTCGTGCGACTCGGCCCCGCCCGATCGGCTGCGGTGGAGCACCATGCGCTCCACGGCGCGCGCGGCGACCTCCTCGCCGTCCCGCGAGTCATGGGAGCCTTGCCCGCCGGAGTGCTCGACGTGGAACTGCTCGTGCGCGAAGAGGGCCTGGTCCTCCGCGCGGCCGGGATCGAAGTCGTCCGCGACGATGATGCTCTTGTCGACCGTCATGGCGCGAGCGCCGAGGGTCTTCAGGGCGCGGCTCGCGAGCTCGCCCCCGAACACCTCGCCGCCGCCGGGCATGGCGCTGCGCTGGAGCTCGCCGCGGCTGGCGCGTGAGGCGAGCCGGTCGGCGGTGCGGGAGGCCCCGCGCGCGGCGCGCGAGGCTCTGGGGCTGTCGTTCGACGCCATGGGCCCTCCGGGAGCCCGATGATAGCCTGTGCGGGGTGAGCTTCCTACTCCCAGACCTCCTCTATTCCGAAGGGGGCCTCCGCCCGGGCCTCGCCGCGCGCATCGTCGACGGGCGCGTGTCCGCCGTCGTCCCCGCGGAGCGCATGCCCCGTGACGCCGCCGTGGAGCGCCTCCCGGGGCGCGCCCTCCTCCCCGGCTTCGTGAACGCCCACTCGCACGCGTTCCAGCGCGGCCTCCGCGGGCACGTGCAGTACGCACAGGGACCAGATTCGTTCTGGACCTGGCGCGACCGCATGTACCGGCTCGCCAACGCCCTCGATCCCGACGGGATCGAGGCGGTCTCCGCGCTCGCGTTCCTCGAGATGGCGCGCGCGGGGTTCACCACCGTCGGCGAGTTCCACTACCTCCACCACGCGCCCGACGGCACGCGGTACGCCGACCCCGATGAGCTCGCCCTGCGCATCGTCGCGGCTGCCGCACGCGTCGGCATCCGCATCGTGCTCCTCCGCGTCGCCTACGCCCGCGCGGGGTTCGGGCTCGACCCCAACCCACTCCAGCGCCGCTTCTACGATCGCGGCCCCGACGATGTCCTGGCCGCGGTGGCCCGCCTGCGCGGGCGCGGGATCGCCGCCGGCCTCGCGCCCCACTCGGTGCGTGCCTGCCCGGTCGAGTGGATGCGGGCGTTCGCCGCCTTCGACGGGCCCGTGCACGCCCATGTCGACGAGCAGCCCGCCGAGATCGCCGCCTCGCTCAAGGAGCACGGCAAGCGGCCGCTGGAGGTGTTCGCGGACGCCGGGCTCGTCGGCCCCCGCTTCACCGCCGTGCACCTCACCCATCCCGACGATGCCGAGCTCGCCCTTCTACGCGCCGCCGGCGGCCGCGTCTGCGTGTGCCCGACGACCGAGCTCGACCTGGGGGACGGCATCTACCCCCTCGATCGCGCCGCCGGCATCGGCCTCTGCATCGGCTCCGACAGCCACGCGCTGATTGATCCGTTCACCGAGCTCCGGAGCATCGAGTGGCACGCGCGCGCCGCGACCGGCCGTCGCAACGTGCTCCCGCACGAGGGGCCCGACGGGCTCGCCGCCGCCTTGATCGAGGCGGGCACGCGGGGCGGTGCCGCGGCGCTGGGCCTCGACGGAGGCACGATCACCGGGGGGGCGCCCGCCGATCTCGTGGCCATCGACATCGGGGACATCGCGCTCCGAGGCGCCCGCGTCCTCCCCGCGCTCGTGTTTTCCGGCCATCCCGGTATGGTCACGGACGTGTGGGTCGGCGGGCGGCGCATCGTGACCGAGCGGCGGCACGTCGAGGCGGAGGCCATCGTCGCAGCGGCGGAGCGGGTGTTGGAGAGGGCCGAGGGCTGATCGGGACCGCTTGGGTTCATGGGGCGGGGGTCCCCCCCGCAACGCCCCGAAGTCACTCGACGTCCGCCACCTCAGTCGAGTCGACACCGGCGCGCCACGACCTCCTCAACCACGTCGACCGCGCGGTGGAGCTCGCCGATCGGCACGTACTCGTCGGCCTTGTGGGCAACGTCGATGCTGCCGGGCCCGAACACGATCGTCCGCATGCCGAGGCGCTCGAAATTGCCGCCGTCCGTGGCGAACGAGGCCGCGGCGGTGTCGGGCGAGGCCGCCCACGGGCGGAGGAGGGCCTCGAGCGGCGTGCCCGCGGGGGTCAACATGGCGGGGGTCACGCGGACGAGCTCGGCCCGCACATCTCCCAGGGGCTCGACCGCGGCGCGGAGGGCCTCGAACAGCGCCTCGGGGGCCATGCCGGGGAGCGGACGGAAGCCCACGTCGAGGACGCAGCGGTCGGGCACGATGTTGACGGCGCTGCCACCGTGGATCGTGGCGACGTTCATCACGACGAATGGGCGCTCCAGCAGCTCGGGGAACCGAACGTCCTGACGCCAGCGCTCGGCGAGGTCGTCGAGGGCGTCGACGACCTTGGCGGCGAGGCGGATCGCGTTGCGCCCGAGGTCGGGCTTGCTCGAATGCGCGGCGAGCCCGCCGCAGGTCACGCGCGCGGCGACGTGCCCGGGGTGCATGCGCAACATGTGGAACGAGGTCGGCTCGCCGATGAGCGCGAGGGACGGCAGCGTGCGGCCCTCGGCGGTGAAACGATCCGCCAGCGCGCGCGAGCCGAGGCAGCCCACCTCCTCGTCGTGCGTGAAGACGAGGACGAGCTCGCGACGCAGGTCCTTCGGCGGCGTGCGCGCGAGGGCGACGACGACGGCGGCCAGGAAAGCCTTCATGTCGCAGGATCCGCGGCCGACCAGGCGGTCGCCCCGGCGGGTGAGCGTGAACGGGTCGGAGGTCCAGGGCTGCCCTTCGACCGGGACCACGTCCATGTGCCCGGAGAGCACGATGCCGTCGGTGCCCGGAGGCCCGGCCGACGCGACGAGGTTGCACTTCCCGGGCTCGGTGGCGTCGAGCCGCTCGACGCGCATCCCCACGGCCTCCAGGCGGTTCGCGAGATCGGCCGCGATGCCGGTGACCGGTCGATCGGAGACGGTCGGCCAGGCCACGAGCCGGCCGAGGAGCTCCTCAACGTCCATCGGGCTTCTTCCTCCCCTTGCGCGGCGCGGGCGCCTCGGCGGCGATCTCCACGCTCGGGATCTCGTGCGTCGGCGCCTCGTCGACGGTCTTCGAAGGCGCCTTCCGCTCGGCGTGAACCGGCGCCGCCCCTGTCTCCTCCTTCGGGGCCACGTCGGTAGCCTTCTTGTCCTTCGCCTTCGTGACGGCCTCCACCTCTTCCTCCACGACGTCCCACCAGTGATGGGTGGGGTTGTTCCGGTTCACGGGGACGAGGGCGCTGGTGGTGGTCACACGGAGGATTGTGTCGGCGCGCTGGAAGAGGGCGGGCGCCTGGGTCGCCGGGGTGGTCTCCCCCTCCGAGACGAACGGGCGCTCCTCCGGCGAGGTCGTGGGCGCCGCGAGCGAAGAGGGGAGCTCGACCTGCGCAGGGACGGTCTCCCAGGTCGCGCGCTCGGCGGTCACGGCCTGGTCGAGGAGATGGGCGCCCCGCGCGAGGTCACCCGCGCAGAGGGCCTCGGCGGCGCGTCGGTAGAGGAGGGTGGAGCGGTGCCACCGCGTGGGGTCGGGCAGGGTGAAGCCGGTCGCGCCGCGCGCCACGCGCAGGTGCCAGTCCCGCTGGTCGCCCATCTCTTTCTGCTCGGCGCGTTGAACCATCTGGATCTCGGCGAGCCGCCGCTCCACGAAGGCGAGCAGCGCGTCACGCTTGTCCGTGGCGGCGCCGAGCAGGGCGCCGACCTGGCTGTTCCCCACCTTCTTCGCCAGGAGCGCCAGCTCCTTGCTGCCGGCGTCGCGCAGGCGGTCCCTCGCGCCGCCGCGGGCGCGGGTCATCGGGGCATCGCCCAGGCCGGGGGTGCGCTTCTGCCGACTCACGCGGCCCTGTATCCCATCCGCCCACGTCGGAGATCGAGCAGCGCCGAACCCGCGTACACTCCTGCGCCCATGGCCACGGATCCCACGCTCCGCCTCCGTCGCCGCCAGCCGGGCGCGGATCTGGCGTCCGAGGAGCGCGGGCTCGCGCGGCTGTTGGCTCGCGAGAAGAGCGACACGCGCCCCGACCCCGTGCCGCCGCGCGACAAGATGAGCTCCCGCGTTCCGGTCCTCCGGGACACCACGCACGTGGCCTCGTGCCGCCCGAACGCGCCGCTCCTCATCCGCATCGTGCGCTACCCCTTCGCCTTGCCCACGGTCCGCGGCACGCGCCAGAAGTACCGGGATGAGGTCGAGAAGTTCGTTCGCATCGATTGGTCGGCGGAGGTGGCCGCGGCCCTTGCCGATCGCGAGAGACTGAGGTTTACTTCCGCGGGTCGGGGCCGACCGCTCCCGTTCACCGTACGCCCCTCGCACTGGTCCCTCCTGCCTCCCGACCCCTACACGCCCAAGACTGGAGACGAACGTTGAACCCCGCCGAAGAAGCAGAGCTCCTCCGCGCCACGGGTGGACCCGCGTCCGGACGGAACATCATCGGCGAGACGACCGAGGCCATCCACAAGTTCCTGCTCGAGGGCTACAAGCTCACCGACATGCCGCCCCGCATCGAGGAAGAGTTCAAGTTCGTCCCCAAGGATCGGGAGGAGATCCTCTACATCTACATGTACCGGGTGGCCCAGAACACCAACTTGATGAACCAGAAGCGCCTTCGCCAGGCGCCGGTGTTCGTGAAGGACGATCCGGAGAAGGGCGGCGAGATCTACTACCATCGCCCGCCCGTCCTGCTGGACCTGTTCTACCTGATCTCGGTGCACTCCAAGTTCCGCTCCGACGCCGAGCGGCTCCTGGGGTGGGTCCTCCTCCGGCTGAACGAGGCCACGCACCTCATCTATCGTCCGCGCCGCTTCATGCTGCCCGACGGACGTGAGGTCGACAGCCTCGGCCGCACCTACGACGCGAAGAACTTCGTGGGTCAGAAGACCAACGCGGAGGGCGAGCCCGAAGAGGACGACGGCCTGTTCATCGAAAAAGTGTCGCTCGCGCTCGTCGATGATCTCACCGTTGGCGACGCGATCAACCTGTTCACCTTGCACGAAGCTCCATACCGCCCCTTCTTGACCTACCGGGCGCGCGTGGCGCTAGATGGACCGCTCTACAAGTCTTCCGGCGGTGCGACCATCCGGTTGCCTCGCCTGGAGAGGACCTCGCCTCCGACGGACGGCCAGGGGGACTCCCCCAACGGCCGCAAACGCTCGGGGAGCGGGGCTCCCCCCGCCTCGCTCAGAACGCCCCCCGGGCCGAAACCGTACATGGTCCGCAAGAACGCGGACGCTGACAATGAATCGGAGGATTGAGGACCACAAATGGAATACCATACCCCAGGCGTATACATCCGCGAGGTCGACAGCGGCCCGAAGCCGATCTCGTCGGTCTCGACCAGCACCCCGGGCTTCCTCGGGCTCTTCGAGTTCCACCCCCCTCACGACGCGATCGCGATCACCGGGAGCAACGGCAAGCGCCAGCTCCGCGGCAAGGTCGTGCCCCAGCTCGTCGACGAGAAGGGCGCGGTCAAGGGCGATGCGGGCGAGGCCACGACGGCCCTCTCGCAGGCGTTCAAGCTCGGCCGCAAGGACGTGCGCGACGTGAAGAAGTACTTCGAGCTGTTCGGCGCCGCGAAGGCCGGACCTTCGGCGCCGAAGTTCGAGGCGGGCACCAAGGGCAAGGTCAAGATCACCTGGGGTGAGAAGACGCTCGAGGTTCCCGACGTGAACGTGGCGGTCGACGGCAAGATCGTCTCCGACAGCGACGAGGCCGTCGAGAAGCTCCTCAACAGCCTCCACGAGACCTTCCCCCTCGAGAAGGCCGCCCCCAAGACCGCGGGTGACGTCCTCTCGGCCTACGGCTACGACGTGAAGGGCACCGAGGGCACCGCGCTTCGCTCGGAGTACTCGGTCCCCCCCGTCGGGATCACCAACAAGGCGGAGTTCTTCCGCTGGCTCCAGAGCTACTTCGCCCAGTACCTCATCGAGACCCGCCCCATCGAGGACCTCGTCGGGCGCACCTTCACCGACCTCGACGAGGCGGCGGACGCCGTCTACGAAGCCATCGCGAACGACGACGCGCTGAAGAAGGAGTTCCGCGACTTCCTCTCCCAGCCCTCCGTCTTCAACTTCGTGGCGGGCGTCAACGGCTTCTACGACAACGGCGGCGGCAAGTGCTACGTCTACCTCATGGGCGCGCCGGACACGTCGGCCTCCATCCGTGAGAACCAGGCGGACAAGCTCGGCCTCTACGCCTTCGACGACGTCGACGACATGGCCCTCATGGTGGCGCCGGGCTGCCTGCCCCACCAGCAGAAGGAGATGCTCGAGCTCTGCGAGATCCGCAAGGACCGCTTCGCGATCCTCGATGGCCCGATCGTGTCCGACGGCGCGATGGACATCCCGGCTTCGAACAAGGGCTACGGCGCCATCTACGTGCCCTGGCTCAAGATCACGAAGCCGAGCTGGTTCACCGGCAACCAGGACCACATCAAGGTCACCGGCGCGAACCGTCGCAAGCTCATCAAGACCGAGAAGAACGAGCTGTTCGTGCCCCCCTCCGGGCACATGGCCGGCGTGTTCGCTCGCGTCGACTCCGAGCGCGGCGTGCACAAGGCCCCGGCGAACGAGATCACGATGGGCATCGTCGGCCTGTCGCAGAACATCAACCGCCTCGAGCAGGGCCAGTACAACGATCGCGGCATCAACGTGATCCGCATCTTCAAGGACCGCGGCATCCGCGTCTGGGGTGCGCGCACCCTCGGCACGATGTCCGACGCCTCCTGGAAGTACATCAACGTGCGTCGCCTCTTCATCATGATCGAGCAGTCGATCATGATCGGCAGCCAGTGGGCGGTGTTCGAGCCGAACGACCACACCCTCTGGAAGAAGCTCACCCGCGACGTCCGCGCGTACCTCATGCGCGTGTGGCGCTCCGGTGCGCTCTTCGGCCAGACCCCTGAAGAGGCGTTCTACGTCAAGTGTGACGACGAGACGAACCCCCGCTACCTCATCGACGCGGGCCAGGTCAACGTGCAGATCGGCATCTGCCCCGTGAAGCCCGCCGAGTTCGTCATCTTCAGCATCGGCCAGTGGGACGGCGGCGCGCTCATCGAGGAGTAGCCCGTCCATCCGAGGCCGGGACGCGGGGGCAACCCCGTGTCCCGGCCCGTTTCTTAGCAGAAGCAGCAGTAGCAGCAGCACAGGAGCAGCGTCATGGAGCTGAAGACCGAGTACGAGTTCATCCTCCCCCGGGGCTACGTCGACAAGGACGGCACGCTCCATCGCGAGGGTGTCATGCGCCTGGCGAACGCGAAGGACGAGATCGTCCCGCTGAACGACATGCGCGTGCAGCGCAACCGCGCGTACCTCATCATCGTGCTGCTCAGCCGGGTCATCCCCCGCCTCGGCACGCTCGGCGAGGTCAACACCGGCGTCATCGAGAACTTGTTCGCCGGCGACCTCCGCTTCCTCGAAGAGATGTACAACCGCATCAACGAGGACGAAGCCGTCATCCAGGTCACGTGCCCCGAGTGTGGGGCCAAGTTCGAGAAGGAGTTCGGCCGCCTGGGGGAATCGTGAGCTACCCCTTGGAGAATATCTTCAAGGAGGTAGCGTTCATCGCGTATCATTTCCACTGGGACCGTGAAACCTGCCTCGTGATGCCGCACAAGGAGCGGCATGCGTGGGTGAAAGAGATCTCGGCCATCAACGAGAAGATCAACGCGCCCAGGTAGGGCTCCGCAAGGTCGGTCCCCGCTCCGCTTTCGGGCGAGCGGGGGCCGGCCATTCTCCATCGAGCGCAATGCGTCCAGGCATCAGCATCCAGCACGGATCCCTCGCGAACCGCTCGCAGGGGCTCGTCCGTTGCGACATCGGCGGCATCATCGGCTTCCTGACGCGGGAGCGGTGGCCGGACGACGCATCCGCGGGTGACTTCATCGAGATCGTGCTCCGTCGGTGGTCGGAGCTGGACGACCACCCCCAGCGCACGCTGTTCGACCCTACGTCGCGGCGGGCCGTGCGCTCCTTCTTCGAGAACGGTGGCGACACGCTCCACCTCTTCGCGGTGTGCATCGAGTCCGAGGACGAGCTCAAGCACCGCACGGGGGATGACGGCCCCCTCGCCCCGCTCCTGCACCGCCTGCGCGCGGAGGACGACATCGCGCTGCTCGCGGTGCCCTCGGCCGCCTACATGCGGTGCGAGGTACTCCGCAACGGGACCGTCCGTTGCGACGCCGACGCCCTCTACGACGAGCTGCTGGCGCACTGCCGGCAGATGACGAACCGGTTCCTGGTCGTGGACGCGCCGCGCGGCCTCCACGGGGAGGTGCTGCTCCGCTGGTTCGACGCGTTCCGCGCCCGGGAGCCCGAGAACCGGAGCTACGGCGCGGTTTATTACCCCTGGCTCAAGCGCGGCGACGAGACCTTTCCCCCCTCCGGCTCCGTGATGGGCGTCTTCGCCCGCACCGAGCTCGAGCGCGCGCCGTTCGGCGTGGCGTGGCCCCCCGCGAACGTGCCGGTCCTCGGCGTGACCCACACCGAGATCGACATGGACTGGGGCGAGGCCGGCCAGATCAGCGATGCAGGCGTGAACCCCATCGTCGTCCAGCCCGGGCGCGGCGTGGTGGTCTGGGGCGCCCGGACCATGTCGGCCGACCCCGCCTGGACCTTCATCAACAGCCGCCGCATCGTGAGCATGATCTCCGAGCAGCTCCGGCGCGACAACGAGTGGGCCGTCTTCGAGAACAACGACTCGTCGTTGTGGAAGGTGATCGAGCGCGACGTGATGGTGCGCCTCGAGCAGTTCTGGGAGGCCGGATTGATCTCCGGTACTCGATCGCGAGCGGAATATTCGGTAGAATGCAATGAGGGCACGAACCCGCTCGAAGCTCGGGATAGCGGGATGCTCAACGTACAGGTCGCGTTACGTCCGGTCGGCACCATGGAGCGGATCCTGATCGATCTGCGCCTCGGCACCGGCAGTTCTTGAGCTTCGGAGGTGTTGAATGGCTGACTGGAGAGGACGCGGCGGCGGGCGAGTGCCCGGACAGCCGTCGAACACGTTCAGTGGCGGCGCGGGCATGGGTGGCGGACGAGGCGGCAATCAGCCCTCGCTCCAGGCCAACGCGAACGTGCAGCTTCCTACGCGCAGCTACAGCCTCAAGGCCTCGGCCTCGATGGATCTGGCCGTGCGTTCCTTCTCGATCAAGGCGGCCGTGGACTACGGCGGCTCCTCGAGGGCGTTCAGCCTCAAGCAGAGCCCGTCGACCAGCCCGCAGCGCGCGGGCTCGAGCAACAAGTCCGCCAGCGGCGAGATGAACCCCCGGGTGGCCGATCCCGAGGGCAACTTCATCTTCACGCTGGAGATCGACGGCATCGAGGTCGCGCAGTTCAAGGAATGCAGCGGGCTCAAGTCCAGCACCCAGATCTTCGAGCTCGAAGAGGGCGGGATGAACCACCGGGTGCACAAGCTCCCGGGCCAGTCGCGCTGGGAGAACATCACCCTGCGCTACGGCGTCACCTCCGACACGACCCTCCTCTCGTGGCGCAACGAGATCCTCCAGGACGAGTACAGCCTGCGCCGCAACGGCAGCGTGGTGATGAAGACGCTCCAGCTGGAAGAGGTGCGGCGCTACAACTTCGTGCAGGCGTGGCCCGTCGCGTGGGAGGGCCCTTCGTTCGACGCCAATGCGGCCGATCTCGCCGTCGAGATGGTCGAGATCGCGCACCACGGCATCTCCATCACCTAGGCGCGAGCGCGAGGAGCCCCCGTAATGTCACGGAACGACGGCGAGAACCGCAAGATCCCCGGCGACCGGCTGGTAAGTCGCATCCTCACGCGCGTCCGGCGTCGGCCGCGCATGGGGCTGTCGCCCGACTTCTACGCGCGCTTCGGGATGTCCGATCCGTGGTCCGCCCCGGAGTTCGGTGGCGAAGAGCCCGCCGCCACCGAAGGATTCGTCTTCCTCTCCGCCCAGCCCTACTACGCGATGATGCGGCGGCTCGCCGCATCTCGTCGGCGCCGCGAGCGCCGGGAGGCCGCGTTCCAGGCCCGCCATTCGGGCGGGACCCTCCGCGCAGCCAAGCGGCAGTGGCCCGGTGAGACCGCGGCTTCGCTCGCGACTTCCCGTATCGCCCGCCTCGCCCTCGACGAGATGACCCTCCCGCCGTCGGCCGCGCCGGCGCCGGTGGCCCCCGTCGTCGTACCCCAGGGCGCTCCGAGCCTTTCAGGCCCCGTGCCCCGCGCGGGCTCGACCTTCACGCAGCGGGGCGCCAACGCCTGGTGGTCCACGCCCTTTGTGCCGGCCCGCGTGTTCGGCGGAGCCTCGGAACCGGAAGCGGTCGACGCGCCCACCGCCGCAACGGGCTCGCGCGTGTCGTCGCCGTCCCCGGGCCGTCGCGCGACCGCGGCCTCCCACGCGGGCGCCCGCCTTGCGAACGCATCGCTTCACGGCGGCTCGGCCGCCCGCACGATCGCCGAGGCCTTGCCACCGACCCTGGGGGCGCGCCAGCGGCAGCTCTCCCGCGTGATCGCGGCCATCGAGACCCTACCGGCCGAAGAGCAGCAGGTCCAGCTCCGCCGTGTCGTCCGCCGCATGGGCGTGTCCGCGCCCATCGTGCGCACCGTGTTCGACGAGATCGCGACCACGAGTGTGCCCGGCCGGACCGGCGTCGCCCGCCCGTCTCAGGTGGCGGCTCGCCGCGCCGATCCTACGGCGACCGTCGGGCTGCGTCCCGTCCTCGCGCGCTCCCCGGCGATGGCCCTCGCGTCCTCGGCCGAGGTCGATCGTGCCGCGAATGGGACCCTCGCTACCGCCGAGCGTTCAGCCGAACGCGCGGGCGGAGCATCCGCCTCCCTCTCGCGCCTGCCGCGTCGTGCCGCCGCCGCCCAGCGCGCGCTCGCCCGGGGTGCCGACGTACCCATGGCCGGCCTGTCCGCCGTGCCTGCGCCCCTCGCCTATGCCCGCGCCGTCTCCACGGCGGCGCTGAGCGCATCGCCGGTCCTTCGCCTCCCGGCCGCCGTCGCCGGCGTCCGCGCCCCGGGGCACGCCCCGACCTCCGGTGCCTTTGCGGCCGCCGAACCGCCCATGGGCTCCGCCGCGGCCCGGGCCTCCGCCCGAGCCGTGACCGCGAGCGGCGCCGTTGCGCGCCGCCTCGATCCCGCGTCCCGCCTCGACCTGGCTTCCGGTTCGACCGAGACCGCATCGACCCCGTCGGGCGTGCGCTTGCAGGCTTCTGCGCGTGCCGTCGCCCGCTTCGTCGCCTCCGCTGGTGGCATGAGCCTGCCCGAGGCCGCGCAGGGCGCCGTCCGGACCACCGAGGGTACCTGGGTCGCCGCGCGCGATGTCGCCCCCGCGCAGCGTGATCCCGCCTCGCCGCCTTCCCAGCGCACCACGCATGCGACCGCTCACGCCGCCGCCCGCGTCGATGCCGGGCACGTAGAGGGGCGCTCCGTGTTGCCGCGCGCGATGCCGGCCACGGATCGGGTGCTCGCCACCCCGTCGTCGGCCGCGCCCTCCGTGGTCGCGGCGTTGTCCGCCTCGCCGGTGGCACGCGCCCCGCGGTCGGCTCCCGTCGCTGCGGACGGTTCGGGCTCCGCGCTCGTGCGTACGCCGCGGGGCGCCTGGGTCGCGGCCCGTTCGTCCGAGGGCCGAGCCGCCACGACCGAGGCGGCACGGGCGTCCTCGGTTGATCGTGCGCACGCGCGGGTCGGGTCCGCTGCGCTGCCGCAACCGGTGGCTTCCTCGGGCGCGCCTCGTGCCGACGGAGCGGCGCCGTCGCGGCCCGTTGGAGCGCGCGCGCTTCCCACGTCCGCTTTCCGCACCGCCGAACCGCTTCGGGCGGGAACCCCCGGCGCCGCAGGCCCTGTTGCCGAGGCGTCCGGAAGCCGCCCGGTGTCGACCTCCCCCGCGCTCGGGGGGCGGCTCTCCGGCGTCGTGCACGCCGCCGGTCGCGCCGACAGCCCCGCGTCGAGCCCCGCCCGCCCCGCCCCCGTTCCGGCATCGCCGGACGTGGCCGCGGCGCCGGCCCCGCGCGTCCCGGGTGTACGCGCCTCCGTCGTGCGCGCGCCGGCGATGGCACACGCCTCCGCGGTTGCGCACGCCTCCGCGCGGACCGACCTCCCGGCCGAGGGCGCCACGCTCCAGCCGAGGGTCAGCCCCTCCGTGCGCGCGGTGCGCCCGGTGACAGTGTCTCAGCCCGGCGTTTCGCAGCCCCGTATGTCGCGGCCCGGAGCGCCTCGGTCGGCCACGGTCGCCGCGGCGGCGCGGGTCCTCTCCTCGCCCGTCTTCTCGGCCGCGGGGGCACGGGCCCTCGCTTCCGCCGACGCGGCAGGCGTCGCCCCCGTGGGCGCGGCGCCCTCCCGCTTCGCCCGCAGCGGCCCGCTCTCGTTCGCGCTCCCCCCGCTCGCATCCGGGCTCTCGGCGTCCTCGCCCACCGCCCGTACGATCCAGGCCGACCCGAGCGCGCCGACCACGCGCGCCGCGGCGCGGACACGCGAGCGGGCCACCCGGGTGTACACCACGCCGGCCTCCGCCTACTCCCCGAGCAGCGCGGTCACGACGCCGAGCGGCGTCTGGATCAGCGCTCGCACCGCCGCGGCCACGCCCGGCCTCCGCATCCTCCGGACCGAGGGTGGCCGGCTCGTCGCGCTCGCGCCCGCGCCGACCGCTAGCGCCGTCGGGAGCTCGACTCGCGCGGCGGCCACGGCAGGAGCCTCATTCGCACGGCCCTTCCACGCTCCGGCGGATGACGGCGCGGACGCCCTCGTGGCCCCGCCGCCCGCCCCCCGCCGCCGCGCTGCGGAGTGGGCGGGGGAGCGCCAACGCGTCGGCGAGGCGACCGCCTACCGCGGCGCCTTCAGGACCCCCGACACCGTCGGCGCCGGCGCCTCGGTCCACACCACGCCCGAGGGCGAGTTCGAGGGGGCGCGCGTCACGCGGACCCCCGCCCGGCGGGATCGCCCCCGGCGGCTCGCGGCGACAGCCGGCGAGATGTCCCTGCCCAGCCCGGCCATGGCTTCCACGGCGACGGGCGGCGGGTCCGTCGCCGGCACCGCGTCTCGCTCCGCCTCACGCCAGCCGCTCGAGGAGCGCCTCCACGGTGTGGCGGTCGGAGCGCCGGATCGCGCCGCCCCCTCCTGGGCCGTGCGCTCGGACGGCGCGCCCCAGGTGCGTTCGCCGGGTGGCCTGTTCGAGGCGCTCGCGCGCGCCACCTCTACCGAGGAGATCGTCCGGGTCATCTACTCCCGCGCCGACGGAGTCCGGGAGACCCCCCTCGCCAAGGAGGCGCCGGTCGTCCAGGTCATCGAGCAGATCCGCCAGGAAGTGCGGCGCGAACAGGCCGCCACCGAGACCGCCACGCGCGCCTCGCGGCTCGACGCCCCGTCGACCACGACCATCCGCGGCGGCTACGTGCAGCCGGTCAAGAGCACCACCCGCGTGAACCGCGGCGGCGTGCGCGGCGTCGGCGCCACCACGCGTTCGGTCGCGGCGGGCAGCGGCGACGACCGCATCATGAAGCTCGTCAAGAAGCTCCAGGGCCTCATCCACCTCGCGGAGGCCGAGGGTCGCCTCGCCGACGCGCGTTCGCAGGTCCGGATGGCGGAGGACTCGGCGAGCGCGCGGGCCGAAGGGCAGGGCCCGGTCGGCACGACCAAGGACGGCGGCGAGAGGGGTCAGAAGCAGGACATCGACGCCCTCGGGCGCGAGGTGCTCGAGGTAGTGACACGAGAGCTCGAATTCCGTCGTTCGCGGCGGACGGAGGATCACGATGAGTCAATCTGGTGGTGACAAGGCGTACTTCGAGAGCCTGGATCCGAAGAGCTCGGTGAAGTTCAAGGTCCAGTACAACCCCAAGGAATTCCAGGTCAACAAGTCGTTGAGCTGGGAGGAGGCGAAAACCCAGGGGCTGGCGGTCAACCCGATCTCCTTCCAGAAAGGCGCGCCGATGACGGCGAGCTTCGACCTGTTGTTCGACACCACCAACGAGAGCTCGCCCGTGAACGTGCAGGACGCCTGGGTGACCGGCCTCCTCGCGCTCACGAACGCGGACGCCAAGCCGGAAGCCGGCGAGGAGTCCAAGCTCCAGAAGCAGCGCCCTCACGCCCTGGTGTTCACGTGGGGCGCGTTCACGATGAAATGCGTGATCGAGTCGATCAACGTCACCTACCTGATGTTCGCGAGCTCTGGCGAGGCCCTGCGGGCGCGCTGCTCGGTCAAGCTGAAGGAGTGGACGCCCATCCTCAAGCCCGACGAGGTCGAGGACCGCGCGAAGTTCGCGCAGGGCACCGGCGGAAACGCCTGGGGCACCGGCTCGATCGTGCTCGTCGGCAGCGGCCAGACGTTGTCGCAGATCGCGCAGTCCTCCGGGAGCGACATGCGGTCGGTTGCGGCCGCCAACGGCATCACCGACCCGCTCGCGGACCTGACCGGCCTCGAACTCAAGGTTTAGCGGGAGCACACCATGGCCGAAGCGAAAGCGGGGGCGCGTAGCGCCACGAGCTACCAGGTGACCATCGGCAGTCGGACCTTCGGTCAGACGGAGTCCGACGGACTCGAACAGATCGTGATCGAGGATCACGTCGACATGGTCGAGCACATGTCGCTTCGCCTGTCGGGCATCGAGGGCGCGCCGAATTGGGAGATCAACATCGGCGACGCCGTGGAGGCCAAGCTCGGCGCCGGTGACGTGGTGCTGTTCTCCGGCGAGGTCATCGCGCTCGAGCCGTCCTGGGCGGTGGACGGCCCCATGTCCCTCACCGTGCGCTGCCTCGACAAGGCGCACCGCCTCGCGCGCGGCCGCAAGACGCGCTTCTTCGAGAACAAGAAGGACAGCGACGTCGCCACCACCGTCGGCGGCGAGTGCGGGCTCTCGGTCGAGACCGACCCGACGGAGGAGACCCACGCGTACATCCTCCAGCGAAACGAGTCGAACCTCGCGTTCCTCAAGCGGCTGGCCGCGCGCAACAACTTCCAGGTCACGGTCGACGAGGGGAAGCTTATTTTCAAGAAAGCAGCCTTCTCGGGCGCGCCTACGAAGATCGAGATGGGCAAGAGCCTTCGATCGCTCCGCATGGGCTTCAACAGCATGGAGCAGGTCGACAAGGTGGTCGTGCGCGGCTGGGACATCCGCAAGAAGGAGGAGATCGTCGGCACCGCGTCGAGCGGCGACATCGAGGCCATCGGCGGCGGGCAGGGAGGCGCCGCGTTGTCGACCTCCAAGTTCGGCGAGAACATCGCGTACATCACCGATGTGCCCGTCGCGTCGCAGTCCCAGGCCAACGCATTGGCGAAGTCGGAGCTGAACCGGCTCGCACGGCAGTTCGCCAAGGGCACCTGCACGGTGGACGGCAACGACGGCCTCCGCGCGGGTCAGGTGGTGGAGTTCGCCGGGCTCAACACCAACCACAACGGCAAGTTCTACATCATCTCGACCCGTCACATCATCTCGCCCACGACGGGCTACCTGACGGAGCTCACGTTCTGTAGCAACACGATGGGCACGTAGCCCTCCGGGGATCCTCACCATGGCGAACCCTCGAGAAATCCTCGGGCGTGGCTGGTCTTTTCCGTTTCAGTTCGACTCTGCCAAGGGTTCGGTGGGGCTCTCGGAGTTCGAAGAGAACATCCGGCAGAACATCACGATCATCCTCGGCACGAAGCCGGGCGAACGCCAGATGCTCCCGTCGTTCGGCTGCCGCATCCACGAGCTCCTGTTCGCGCCGAACACGCGCGCCACGAGCGCGATGGTGTCGCACCACGTGTCCGAAGCTTTACGGCGCTGGGAGAGGCGGATCGAGGTGGTGAAGGTGAATTCGGAGCCCGGAAACGACGGGTCGGTCAAGGTCGTGGTTGAATACCGCGTCCTGGCCACGAACGCCGTCCAGAGCCTGAACTACACCATCTCCAACAGGTAGTCATGCCGATCCGCCCCCCGAACCTCGACGATCGCCGCTACGAGGAGATCCTCCGCGAGGCACGCGCGCTCATCCCGCAGTACTCGCCCGAGTGGACCAACCTCTCCGACGCCGATCCGGGGATGACGCTCGTCCAGCTCTTCGCCTGGATGACGGAGATGATCATCTTCCGGCTCAACCAGGTGCCGGACAAGACCTACATCCACTTCCTCAACTTCATCGGGGAGGAGCGCAAGCCCGCTCGCCCGGCGATCGCGCCCGTGACCTTCACGCTCAAGGGGGAGCGTCCGGCCGAGATTCCGCCGTACACCCGCTGCGCCACGCGCCAGCGCGAGGACTCCACGGCGGCCGACTTCGTCACCGTCGACGGCGTGACCGTCCACGGCGCCACGATCACCCGCGTGATGGCGGTTCGCGGCGGCAATCGTCCCGCGGCCCGCGAGGTGCCGTTCAGCAACCTCCACGACAACCGCTCGGCGCTGCTCTTTGCCGGCGGCCGTGGCGTCGACCTGTTCGACCTGGACCCGACCGAGTTCGGCCCGGACGCCTACACGCCGAACCAGTACTTCTACATCGCGCACGAGGACGTGCGCCTCATGGACATCTCGCCGGAGGAGGAGCGCCCCCTCGGGCGCCTGCTCGTGCGCCGCGCCGGTCGCGATGGAGACACCCTCTCGATCGCCTCGTTCTTCTCATGGGAATACCCGACCGACGAGGGCTGGCTGCCCATCCCCGTCGATCAGGAGGCCGAGGAGTCGATGGGCATGCCGGAGACGGCGCTCGTCACCTCCCTCCCCGGCGTCGTCCCCATCGAGGGCTTCGACCTCGAGGAGCGCGATCTCGCCTTCCCCGATGCCGTCGCCAAGGAGCGGTGGTGGATCCGCGGCCGCCTCGACTACGAGCGCTGGATCGCGAACCGGATGCTCCAGGATCTCGAGATCTCCTGGCGTGACGATCGCGGCGGCGAGGAGCGCCCCATCAACAACTGGGAGGTCCGCTCCACCGGCCGCACGCTGGAGTACTTCCTCCAGGACGTGCCCCCGATCCGCGGCGGGTGGACCATCCGCTTCGCGCTCGTCGACCGCGGCCTCCCTGCCGGCCGCAACAGCTACCTTCCGCGCTACCGCTGGTACTACCGCCGGGGCGAGGGCTGGGAGGAGATCCCCCGCGAGCGCGTGCGCATCGAGGGCACCGTCGTGCTCGTCACCGGGCCGCTCACCGACATGGCGACGGACGGCTACAACCTCCGCGCCGAGCGCATCGAGACCGTCTTCCTCCAGGGGTTCATCCCCGAGCTGGAGCTCGATCTCACGTGGGTTCGGCCCATCGAGGTCGACATGTTCGCGGGGGACGATCCCCGGCGCCTCGAGTCGCTCCTCCTGACCGAGGGCCCCTGGTCCCCGTTCCAGCTCTCCCCGATCATCCCGCCGACCCTCGGCCGCAAGTGGTACATCGGCTCGGATCTCTTCGAGAACCGGCGCAAGGCCCCGGTCGTGGTCGAGGTCGACATCGCCTTCGAGATGAACGGCGCGCCGATCCCCGAGCCGGCGGAGCTCTACCTCCTCCAGCTCACCTACCGCGCCGACGACAACTGGCGGGTGGTCTGGTCCGAGGACAAGATCTTCTCGGGCTTCACCTTCGCGAACCTCGATCCCGCCGGGGCGAAGGTCGCGGGCGTGCGCACCATCCGCATCGTCCTCGATCCGGAGAAGCAGCTCCGGGGCCTTGCCCGCGCGGACGTGAGCGGCCGGGAGACCACGTGGATCCGCTTCGAGCTCGTGAAGTCGAGCCTCACCGGACAGGACGAGAAGAAGGTCCAGCACCCGATCGTGCCGCGCATCCACGCCGTCCGTCTCGGCGTCGAGGCCGCGGTGGGCGCCAAGGCCTACGAGCAGCCGCTCCCGGGCCCGAAGATGGCCCAGCTCGACTTCCGCGAGCACAACCGGCGGCTCACCCGCATCCTCACCCGCGCGGTGGGGCGCCTCGGCGAGTTCTTCCCGTTCTTCCCGTTCGTCGAGATCAAGGAGGAGAACCAGGCGCTCTACCTCCAGTTCGACAAGCCCATCCCCGCGGGCCGCCGCCATGTCCTGTCCTTCCGCACGCGCGGCGAGACCTACCTGCCCGAAGGCGTGCGGGTGGAGTGGGAGCTCCTCGAGGCCCGTGAGCACGGGCGCTGGGGCTGGCGCCGGCTGCACGCCCCGGGCGAGGGCGAGAACGTGCCCTACCAACTCACGGGCACTGGCACGCTCGACTTCCCCCTCCCGGAGACCCCGGCGCTCGTCCCCGATGGCTTCTGGCTCCGCGCGCGCTTCTCCCTGCCCGCGGACATGACGGTCGACCGGCTGCCGATGCTCCCGCCGGTCACGCACATCCTGCTCAACACGGTCGACGTGGTGAACCTCGTCACCGTCCGCACCGAGAAGTACTCGGGCCTCGGGGTTCCCGGGCAGATCATCCAGCTCCGCAAGGCGCCGGTCTTCCTCCACCATCGCGAGGGCGAACGCGGCATCTTCAAGGACGCCAAGGCGTTCCCCGACCTGCGCGTGTGGGTGGAGCTCGAGGACGGCACGATCGAGCCCTGGGAGCGCGTCGACGAGCAGGCGCTCCTCACCTCCAAGAAGGACGCCCGCATCTTCGTGGTCGACCCCGTGGAAGGGACCCTCACCTTCGGCAACGGCATCCGCGGCAAGATGCTCCCCGTCGGCTCCGCGAACGTGACCGTCGACACCTACCGCTCCGTGCCCGGCAACCGCGGCAACGTGGCCGCCGGCGAGATCAACGTGGTCGAGGGCTATGCCGACGTCGTGAAGGCGGAGAACCTCCTCCCGGCGAGCGGCGGGCACGACGCCGAGACCATCGAGGAGATCATCCGGCGCGCGCCGAGCCTGCTCACTTCGCGCGATCGCGCCGTCACGCGCACCGACTTCGCCGTGATCGCGACGGAGGCCTCGGGCGAGGTCGCCCGCGCCGCGTGCGACGGTCGCATCGGGGACGACGGCACGGTCGAGGTCATCATCCTGCCGCGCCGCCGCGACGGAGAGCTGTTCCCCGATCCGTTCCTGTCCACCGGCCTCCGCGATCACGTGCAGCGCTACCTGAAGCGCCGCTGCCTCATCAACGTGCTCCCGGTGGTGCGCCTCGCACAGTTCCTCCCGATCGACGTGAGCGTCACCCTGCGCCTCCGTCCGAACGCGAACCTGCTCGCGGTGCGGGAGTCCGCCCAGAAGTGGGTGGAGACCTTCCTCGACCCGTACGTCGGTGGGCTCGACGGCCAGGGCTGGCCGTTCAGCGGCACGCTCTACGCGCAGGACTTCGCGCGCATGGTGTCGGGCATCCCCGAGGTGCGGCACGTCATCGACGTGGCGCTCTACGACATGGGCGGCGAGAAGCGCCGCCGCGGCGTCCCCGGCTGGGAGGAGGGTGAGGGCGTGAAGGAGCTCTTCCTCGTCGAGCACGATCTCTTCGCCGTCCGGCGGGTGCGCGTTCGGACCGAGGAGGCGTTCGAGTGAGCACCGAGCTCGCACTACACCGCCGTGGGAACGTGTCGGTCGCGTCGGGGGGCGACTATCGCTACCTCGAGGACACCGTGCGCATCGGCTACCCGGTGCGTGACGCCATCACCTACCTCAACCGGCACCTCGGCAACCCGGTCGGGTACAGGCTTGTGGAGGCGCTGCGCGGCGAGCGCCCCGGCTGCGTCCGGTCCGCCGAGATCCAGCCCGCGGTCGGCGGGGAGCCGACGTACGTGCGCGGCATCCGCATCCTCCCCGACGGTACGCCCGCCTCCTACTTCACCCCGGACGACCTCGTCACCGTCGTCACCGAGGTGGTGACCCCCGACGGGCGCGCGGCGAGCTCGTTGCAGGCGCGGGATCGCATCGTGCTGCACATCCCCGTGCGGGGCTACCTGCGCTACCTGCCCGGCCTCTACCAGGGCGCCGTTCCGGCCTCGCGGCGGGACATCGTGCGCGCCGACGAGGTCAGCGCTCGACGCTGGGGGAGCCAGGAGTCGCCCCACTCGGCGGAGGTCCAGAGCTTCAACGCCGACGGCCTTCGGCGCTTCCTGTTCATCTTCCAGCACCTCATGACGACGATCACCGACAAGATCGACACGATCCCGTCCCTGATCGACCCGATGAGCACCGACCCGCGCTTCCTGCCGTGGATCGCGAGCTGGGTGAGCTTCGAGCTCGACAGCTCACTGCCGATCCACAAGCAGCGCGACCTCACCCGGCGCGCCATCCGGCTCCTCCGCACCCGGGGCACCCTCGCCGGCGTCGAGGAGATGATCCAGGTGCTCACCAACGCGCCGGTCACCGTGGAGGAGCTGAAGAAGCCCAACGCCTTCGTGCTCGGGCGCTCGTCCCTCGCCGGGGGCGCCTCGGTCGAGGAGCGCTTCGTCCGCAACGAGCCCGCGGCGAGCTTCCTCCTCGACGAGACCCGCGCCGCGACCACCTTCTTCGCGCTCGTGCTCCAGCCGATGGAACAGTTCCGGCGCGACTTCGGAGAGCGCGCGCCGGGTGTCTTGCGTCGCATCGCGCAGATCGTCACCAACGAAAAGCCCTCGCACATCACGTTCACCATCCTCTTCTCGCGCGACGGGGCCCCCCCCACGCGCGGCGGATAGCCCGTGGATCACAAGAACTTCTTCCAGCTCTCCCGGCTCCGCCCCTTCGAGGGGCTCTGCCTCACCGCGAAGGACCTGGCCGACGAACAGGCCTACCACCGTCGCAACCTGCAGCGGCACGTGCTCTACATGCACGGTCACGGCATCGTGCAGGGGCTCCAGGTCGAGATCGAGCAGCGCAAGGACAAGTACGTCGCCGTCATCCAGGCGGGCTACGGCGTGACCCGGCTCGGCCAGGGTGTGCTGCTACCCGAGGCCGTCGCGGTGCCGCTCGAGGTGCCGCGCCAGGACGGCGAGTACATGCTGTGGCTCTTCCACGTGGAGACCCCGGACGACGGCACGATGCGCCCTCTGTTCGACACGAACGAGAAAAAGGAAGCCCGGATGCGGGAATTCTCCGCGCCGCGCCTGCACGCCATCGAAGAGGACTGCGCGGACGCCATCGCGCTCACCCGCATCAACGTGCGCCTCGGCCGCATGGTGCAGGTGCTCCTGCCGGTGCCCCGCGCCGGGCGCCAGTCGCGGGCCGCCGAGTCCTACCTCAAGCCGCGCGTGGTCGAGTTCATCCGGGTGAACAAGAACATCATCACCAACCTGCGCCGCACCGCCCAGCTCCAGGAGCTCGAGCTCGGCATGCTCGGGTTCTTCTCGGCGCTGGTGAGCTCGGAGTTCCTCCTCATCGAGGAGGGGACTTCGGACCGGGTGCTCTACCGGACTGCGGGCTCGCTCATCAACTACGCCCACGACTTCTACAACACGCTCCCGCGCACGATCGAGCGCATCGACAAGTTCAAGGAGTTCGTCCGGCGCGTGAACGCCGAGGTCCCGGGCCCCGACCAGGGTGACGAGATCTGGCTCCGCTGGTTCGACAAGTTCGAGCGCCTGCTCCAGCCCCTCGGCAAGATCGTGGAGGAGCTCGAGCGTACGGTCGAGGCGCAGTGAACCTCGAGGCAGTGATTTCCAAGGCAATCCTCGAGGCCGTGTCGTGAGCGACGAGCAGAACGTCGTCCAGGTTCGGGTCCAGGTGATCGATCTGAAGTCGTTCACCCTGGACCTGCAGGTGCCCACGTACCTGCCCGCGCGGGATCTCACCCAGCGCGTCGCGCGCGACGCCGGCCTGGACTCCCATTGGGACGACGGGCGCCGCCGCCTGTATTGGTTGCGCGCGCGCGGGCGCTTGATGGGGGACGACGAGAAGCTCTCCGACCTCGGCGTCGTCAACAACGAGCTGGTGTACCTGCTCCCCGAACCGCCGGCCGGCAGCGGGGTGCTCGAGCAGCCGCCGGATTACCCCGAGACCCACGACTACGCCGGCGCGGGCACGCTCGCGCTGCTCGGGTCGTTGTCGCTCGTGCTGTTGTGGGCCGCGGGCTGGGGCATCGCCCTCTCCCAGGACCGCTCGCTGCTCGTCGTGACACTGCCGGGCCTCGCGATGGGGCTCTACTGCACGTCGTTCGCCCGCCACGCCTGGGGCGGCGCGGGCAACCAACTGCGGATCGTCGCCACCGGCCTGTTCCTCCAGGTGATGATCACGATCATCGCGTTCCTGGCGCCGGTCCTGCTGGTGGGCGCGGAGGTCCTCACCGTCTACCGGGAGAGCCTGCCGGGGCTCATCCTCGGGTTTCTCGGCGTGTTCATCGGCTGGCTCGCGTGGTGGGGCGCGGTCGAGCCGCTCCCCCCCAAGCGGCAGCAGGAGGTGGAGCAGGCGCCTCAGGTGGTCGCGACGGTGCCCTGTGGCATCTGTGGCCTCGGCGTGGAGCAGAAGGTGCGCGTGGAGTGCCAGTACGCGTGCGGCCAGTACTTCCACCAGGGCTGTTACAAGGCCAAGGTGGCGGTCTACCGCGGCGACAAGACCAAGTGTGCGATCTGCACCCGAAGGGTCGCGTAACCGAGGATCGGCCGTGGTCATCCGGTGTCAGAACGTGGCCCGCATGTAGTCGACGACAGCCTGCGCCTGGTCCTCGGAGAGCGGCTGGGGCGGCATCTCGTCCTTCCCCTCGATCATGATGCCGATGAGCTCGGAGTCGGTGCGGTCGAGCTCCCCGGTGATGTCCGGGTAGTCGCCCGTACCCCGGCCGTCCTCGCCGTGGCAGGGGGCGCACGTACCGATGTAGAGCGCCTCTCCTTCGGGTGGCGTGGCAGGTTCGATGTCGGGGCCGGTGTCCGCCGTGTCGGTGTCGGCAGTATCGGCCGTGTCTGTGTCAGCGGTGTCGGTGTCAGCCGTGTCGGTGTCGGCCGTATCGATCCCGGCCGTATCGAGCTCGACGCCGGTGTCGGTGTCACCTTCGTCCTTGCCGGGTTCGCACGCGACGAGGAGGAGCAGGGGCAGGAAGTAGGCGCGCATACGATTTTCTCCGTGAGTGGGGCCGAGGCGCACTGCCGGGGCCGCACCCAATCTGCTCGCCAGCCGGGGCCCGTCCACCGGCGATTGCGGCAGAGCCGGCGCTTCCTCAGGATCCGACGACCTCGCAAGACGCCGTCTCGTCGGATGCCCAGGCCGCGCCAAGCGCTTGGATTCCGCCCGATTCCGGGCATGTCACGGTGAGGGACGAGCAGGCCGAACCACAGGGGGCGTCATCGTTGCTGCCGAGCGCCTCGATGGCCGTGCACGCGGGGACCGACACGTCACAGAGGCGGAGGACGGGATCCCCTTCGCAGCCGCCGGTACACGCGCCGTCACATCCGTAGGTCACCTCGGCGCCGGGGGAGCAAGAAAATGTCTCGGCCACGGCCCAGCCACAGTCGCGGTCCTCGCCGAACGCCACGGGGTCGCACGACGCGAGCACGTCCGAGTCCGCCGGAGGCACGGTCACCGGGACGGTCACGACGTTGTTCGCGACGTCCAACTCGCGAAACAGCCCGTCCGGATCCAACGTCAAGCGGAGTGTGTAAACCCCGGCCGGCACCTCCGTGACATCCACCCACTGGCAGTCGAGCCACCCCACGTACACGTCGGCCCACCCGACCGAGATCCCCTGGATGCCACAATGGTACTTGGGCGGCCCGCCCGCGTGGAGGGGCTCGTCGTCCCGCAGGCAGAAGGCCTGCTTGCGGCCCGTGGCGACCGGGCTGCCGGCGCCGTCGAGCAGCGCGTACTCGACGTAGCCGTCGAGGTGGTAGTGCGAGTGGCACTCCGACCAACCGAAGCGCTCGGGGTCGGCCGTCGGATCGCCGACGATGAGGTCGGCCGTGCCGATGTTGGGCGTGGTGGTGGTGAAGCGCAACAGGCGGCGCCAGCCCGGCGCGTCCACGCAGCCCTCGAGCAGCGCGCAGTCGTCGGCCTCGAACGCCTCCTCGGTGAGGAACACGTCGCTGGCGAGCCGATCGGCGTCGACGGTGACATCGGGCAGCGGGCAGCCGCCGTACACGTCGAGGGCCGTACACATCGGCGTCGCGTCGGAGGCGCAGCAGGCGGTGCAGCACGCGGCCCCCTCGCCGCAGTCGCTGGTGTCCGGATCGCAGGCGGCGCCGAGGGGGAGCGACACGTCCGTGTCCGACGCCGTGTCGGTGTCCCCGTCGGTGTCGGGGCCGCCGCCGGTGTCGGTGTCCCCATCGGCGTCTGTGTCTCCGACGGGATCGGACGGCGGTGGGCCGTCGTCGTTCGGGTGGCACGCCGGGCACGCCGCGAGGAGGACGGTCTGCAGGAGGACGGCGAGGCGACGCATCCTCCGCAGTGTAGCCGGACGGCCCCTGCCCGACGCTACTCTGGCGCCGCGTCGAAGCGCCCGGTGACCGTGAGCGTGGTGGACGCAGTGGTGAGCGTTCCGGAGAACGTGCCCGCCAGGTCGGTGCCGAGGGTGCCGGACCAGGGGAGGGTGCCGCTGGCGCCCAGGGTGAACGTGCACGCGCCGGAGGCGGTGTCGTCCGCCTCGACCGACCCGGAGACGTCCGCGCCGAGCCCGTCGGGGAACGGCGTGGCGAGCGGGCCCGAGAAGGTGCATTCCCCCTCTCCCGTGAGCGTGCCGGCCACGTCCTGGAGGGCGATCGTACCGGCGCAACGGTCGGCGAGCCCCGCGGCATCGACGGCGTCGATCACGAACGGACCGACGTAGTCCCGCCCGCCGGCCGTGTCGGCGTCGGCCGTGTCGTCGCCGTCGACGTCCGTGTCCGCCTCGGCGGTGTCCGCGTCGTTCGTGTCGGTGTCTTCGAGGTCCTCGCCCTCCTGCCCACCGATGTCCGCGCTCGTCACACACGCGGCGAGGAGCCACGCAAACGGGAGGACGGGGAGGGGAACGCCGAGGATGCGCAAGGGGGCTCCGGAGACGGGACGGTACCGCTACAGGGTGCCCGCGGCGGCGCGGATCCGCAAGCGCGGTTCCGCACGAACCCTCCCGCACGATCCCGCGAGGTGGTGCAGATCCGCTATAGTCGGGGCCATGGACTTCGACCGCATCGCACGCGACCTGCTCGTGGCGCTCCGGGGACGGCGCTCGCAAGTCGCCTGGTCCCGCCGCCTCGGGTACCGGAGCAACGTCGCCTACGCGTGGGAGAGCGGGAGCCGGAGCCCCACGGCGGCTGAGACCTTCCGCGCCGCCGGACGGGCGGGGGTCGACCTCCCCGCGGCCCTCACCCGCTTCTACGGGCGCGCCCCGCCCTGGCTCGACACGCTCGACCCCGCGAGCCCCGAAGGCGTCGCCCGGCTGCTCGAGGAGCTGCGCGGCAGCACCTCGATCACCGACCTGGCGCGTCGGAGCGGCCTCTCCCGCTACTCCCTGTCGCGGTGGCTCGCGGGCCAGACCCAGCCGCGCCTCGCCGAGTTCCTGCAGCTCGTCGAGGCGGCGAGCGTCCGGATGGTGGATCTGCTCGCCGTGCTCGTCGACCCCGCCACGATGCCCTCGACAGCCGAGCTCTGGAGCCGGCTCGAAGCCCGCCGCAAGGGCGCCGCCGAGTTCCCGTGGACCCAGGCCGTCGTCCGCGCCCTCGAGCTCGACGCCTACCGACAGCTCCCCGCCCACGTGCCCGGTTGGATCGCCACACGCCTCGGCATGCCCGACGAGGAGGAGGCGCGGTGCCTCGCGTTCTTGTGCGACACCGGGCAGGTCACCCGCACGGGCACGCACTACCAGGTGGAGGCGCTCGCCGTGGACACCCGGCGCCACCCGGACATCGGGCGCCGCTTGAAGGCCCACTGGACCCGCGTAGCGGCCGACCGCATCGAGGACGAGGCCGGGGGGCAGTTCTCCTACAACGTGTTCACGGTGTCGGAGGCCGACTTCGAGCGGATCCGCGAGCTGCACCTCGCCTACTTCCACGCCCTCCGCGCCATCGTGGCCGAGTCCGAGCCCGGCGAGCGGGTCGCCGTCGCGAACGTCCAACTGTTCGCGCTCGACCCTACTCCACGAGGTGGCGCTGGAAGAACAGGGTAGTGGCGTTGTTGAGGTAGTCACGGTTCGACTTCTTCCTGAAGCCGTGCCCTTCGTCGTCCGCGAGCAGGTACCAGACCACGCCCCCGTTCTCGCGAACCGTCCGCACGATCTGCTCGGCCTCGCTCATCGGCACCCGCGGGTCGTTCCGCCCCTGGACCACGAACAGCGGATCCTGGATGCGCGCCGCGTTGGTCGTGGGGGAGATCGACTCGAGGAAGGCGCGCATCTTCGGATCGCGTTCGTCGCCGTACTCGACCCGACGGAGATCGCGCCGATAGCTCTCCGTGCGTTCGAGGAACGTCACGAAATTGGAGATGCCGACCGAATCGACGCCACACCGGAGGCGGTCCGCGTAGTGGATCATCGACGCGAGCACCATGTACCCGCCGTACGACCCGCCCATCACGCCCACCCGTGTGGCATCGAGGTCGGGTTGGGTGGCGATCCAATCCAGCACCGCGCCGATGTCCTTGACGGAGTCCTCGCGCTTCACCCCGTTGTCGAGCGACACGTAGGTCTTCCCGTACCCGGTGGACCCGCGCACGTTGGGGGACACCACCGCCACACCGAGCTCGTTCACGAAGTATTGGGCGGTGGCGTTGAAGGACCCGCGGGACTGCCCCTCCGGGCCGCCGTGGATGGTGATCACGACCGGCGCCGGGCCCTTCAGGGACCGCGGACGGTACACGAGCGCCGGGATCGGCGTGCCGTCAAACGAGGGGACGGTCACGATGGTCGGCGTGACGAACGTGGCCGGATCGAGGCCCCCGACCTCCGAGCTCGTCCAGCGGGTCACCCCTCGCCGCTTCACGTCGACCACGTACACGTCCGACGTGGTCTGCGCGGTGGAGATCGCGACGCCGAGACGCTTGCCGGCGCTGTCGAAGCCGTAGCCGCCGATGACGCCGGCGGGGAGCGCGACGCGGGCGCGGCGCGTCGGGGCCGCGGCGGGCGCGAGGTAGAGCGCGGACATGCCGCCCTCGTTGAGCGTGTACGCGAGCTGCTTTCCGTCCTGGGAGAGGGCGAGGCCCTCGACGTCCCAAGCGAGGTCGGCGGTGAGCGGGGTCTTCACGCCGGTGGCGAGGTCGTGGTGGACGAGGCGCCGGAACTCGGACCCCTCGTCGGAGATGTAGAGGAGCGCCTTGCCGTCGGCGGTGAACACGCCGTCGTCGTAGGCGACGGGGCTCGCGGAAGGGTTCACCTCGCGGATGGCACCGGTGGTCACGTCGAGCAGGTGCAGGCTCGACTCCGTGACCGACACCGAGTGGAGCAGGAGGAGCTGTGTGTCGTCGGGGGACCAGTCGACGGCGTTCCATTGGCCGTCGGCCTCGTACACGAGGCGCGCGCTCGTCGGCTCCGCGGGATTCATCACCCAGATGTCGAAGTCCTCGCGGTTCCGACGCGTCGACGCGTACGCGAAGCGCCGCCCCGCCGTCGCCCAGGCTCCGCGCTCGTTCCGGGACTCGCCGTCGGTGAGCAGGGTCGCCCGCCCGGTCGCGAGGTCCTGCCAGTAGAGCTGCCAGTTCTCCCCACCGCCGACGTCGCGGCGGACCACCATGCCCGACGTGTCGCCGGTGGGATCGAAGGAGGCGTTGGCGACGGGCTCGTCGTAGAACGTGAGCTGCCGCCGGGCCGCGCCCGGCCCGGCGACGAAGTGGGCCTGGTTCGTCTCCCCGAACCGCGTGCCGATGACCAGGCCGCTACCGTCGGGCGCCCACCCGTAGAAGCCGGCGCCGCGCACGTTGTTGTACTGGAGCGCGCGCTGGGCGACCTCCGGGGGGATCGGCGGGACCCCGTCGATGTGGAGCGCCCCCGCCTGGCGGGGCGCGAGCGGGGCGGCGGACGCGACCGGCACGTCGGGAGCGGCGGCGGCGAGGGAGATGACGAGCGAGAGGAGCATCACGGAGTCTGGCACGGCGCAGGGTGGCGGGCACGCGGAATGCGCGTCTCCACCGCGCGTTCGGGTGAGCTGACGGCGAGCTCGACGCGCTCGACCAAAAGGCGCGGGCGGGCGCCCGTTCGTTGTTACCTTCCTGGGGATGAAGTTCGGTATCTCCGCGCCCGCCGCGCTGCTCGTGGCGCTCCTCGCCGCGCTGATCGGTGTGGCCGTGGGGATCGGCACGTTCACCTTCGTGTACGCGAAGGGCGGTTCGTACATGACCGATGATCCCGCGGCCTGCGCGAACTGTCACATCATGGCCGAACAGTACGACGGCTGGCTGCACGGGTCGCATCGGTCGGTGGCGGTCTGCAACGACTGTCACACGCCGAAGGGCTTCTTCCCGAAGTACCTGACGAAGGCGCTCAACGGCTGGCATCACTCGCGCGCGTTCACCACCCAGGACTTCCACGAGCCCATCCGGGTCACGCCGCGCAACGCCGCCATCACCGAGGCGCGCTGCCGCTCCTGCCACGGTGCGCTCGCCAGCATGATCGAAGGCCCCCACGCGGGCGGCGAGGCCATCGCCTGCGCCCGCTGCCACCGTGACGTCGGACACCCGCATTGAGGCTACGCATGCCCTTCTGGACCTCTCGGCCGACATCCCGACGTGGCATCGGCCGCGCCGCGTTCCTCATCGGCGTCGCGGTCCTCGCGGCGTTGGCAGCCGCGGGGGTCGCCGCGCTGCTCGTGAACATCCAGACGCGAAAGCAGGAGGCGCGAAGCCCCTTCTTCCGCGTCGTGGAGCTCACCGACCAGACCGAGGACCCCGCGATCTGGGGCAAGAACTTTCCGCTCCAGTACGACGCCTACAAACGCACGGTGGACCAGGTCCGCACGCGCTACGGCGGCAGCGAGGCCGTGCCGCGCACGCCGACGGAGGCGGATCCGCGCTCGATCGTGGCCCAGTCCCGCCTGGAGGAGGACCCGCGCCTGAAGACGATGTGGGCCGGGTACGCCTTCGCGGTGGACTTCCGCGAGGAGCGCGGCCACGCCTACATGCTCGAGGATCAGACCTTCACCGAGCGGCAGCTCGTCACGGCGCAGCCCGGCACCTGCATCCATTGCCACGCGTCCGTCTACGTGCCCTACAAGGAGGCCGGCGGCGGCGATCTCATCAAGGGCTTCGAGGTGATGAACCAGATGCCCTACGCGGAGGCGCGGACACACGTGACGTACCCCGTCGCGTGCATCGACTGCCACGACCCGGAGACGATGGCGCTGCGTGTCACCCGCCCCGGCTTCCTCGAGGGGATCCGGGCGTACAAGGCGAGCCAGGGCGTGCCGAACTACGACCCGAACACGATGGCGACACGCCAGGAGATGCGGTCGTTCGTGTGTGGGCAGTGTCACGTCGAGTACTACTTCAAGGGGGAGGAGAAGCGGCTCACCTACCCCTGGGACAAGGGGCTGAAAGCCGACCAGATCGCGGACTACTACGAGGAGAACGGGCACAAGGACTTCACCCACGCCGAGACGGGGGCGGCCGTGCTCAAGGCGCAACACCCCGAATTCGAGATGTGGAACCAGGGCATCCACGCGCGCTCCGGCGTGGCGTGCGCCGACTGTCACATGCCCTACGAGCGCGTGGGGGCCTTGAAGATCAGCGACCACCACGTGCGCAGCCCCATGCTCAACGTGAACAACGCCTGCCAGACGTGTCACAACTTCCCGGAGGAGGAGCTCCGCGAGCGGGTCCACACCATCCAGGCGCGCACGGTCGAGATGCGCGATCGCGCGATGGACGCGCTCGTGGCACTCATCGGCGATCTGAAGGCGGCGCGGGACGCCGGGCGGACCGACACCGAGCTGGCCACCGCGCGGAAGCTCCAGCGGCGCGCCCAATTCCTGCTCGACTTCGTCGAGTCGGAGAACAGCAACGGGTTCCACGCGCCCCAGGAGGCCGCGCGGCTCCTCACCCAATCCGTCGACCTCGCGCGCCAGGGGCAGCTCGCCGTGCGAGACCCCGCCTACGAGCCGCGTTGGGACGTGTCGCCTACCGCACCGGCGGGAACGCCGGCCGCCACACCGGGGCCCGCGCCCACACCTTCGGCGCACTGAGGGGCGGGGGCTCCGAGGGGGATTCGGAGCAGCGGGCGCGCCCCGCGCGGACCCGGAGCCAACGGCCTGTCAGCTCAGCATCGCCCAAACGCCGACCGCGGCCCCGACCAGGATGACGACCGCGATGACCCAGCCGGCGCGGCTCGGCGGGGTGGCGCCGAGCTCCATCTCGCGCGTGGGTCCGGTCGGCAGTCCGGCGAGGAGCGCCTGGACGTCGCGCCCCGACTCGGTCCACTTGCCCGGGCCCTTCTCGCCCTCGCGCGCGGAGGAGTTGGTGATGCCGACGGCGCCGGTCCAGCGGGGCGCGGGGGACGCGGCGGGGCGCTCCCGGTCGGCCTCCAGCGGGGGAAGGTCGGCGAGGATGTCGGTGGCGGGGCGCCCGGGCGTCGTCCACTTTCCGGGGCCGATCTCCTGCTGCCGGGTGGCATCCCCGGTGACGGGCGCGGCGGCGGCCCAGCGCGGCTCGGACGCGGGGTCGGCCTCCGGGGGGCGGCCGGCTTCTTGCGCCGCCGTCGCCTTCGCGGCCGCCTCGTTCGCGGCCGCCTCCTGTGCGGCCGCCTCCTGCGCGGCCGCGAAGCGTGCGGCCTCCGCTTGCGCCGCCGCCTCGGCGGCGAGGCGTGCCGCTTCGAGACGCGAGGCCGCTGCGACGGCGGTGCGATGGGCCTCTGCGGCTTGCTCGGCGGCTTGCTCGGCGACTTGCTCGGCGACTTGCTCGGCGACTTGCTCGGCGGCCATCCGCGCGGCCTCTTCCGCGGCCGCCACGCGCGCGGCCTCCTCGGCGGCGGCGGCACGTTGCGCTTCGTCGCGAGCCGCCTGTGCGGCTTCGATGCGCGCGGCCTCTTCGGCGGCCGCCACGCGCGCGGCTTCGATGCGGGCGGCCTCTTCCACCGCCGCAGCACGTTCGGCCTCGCTGCGAGCCGCCTGTTCGGCGGCGATCCGCGCGGCTGCTTCCTCGGCTGCCGCGCGTGCCGCCTCGATGCGCGCGGCCTCTTCGAGGGCCGCAGCGCGTGCCGCCTCGATCCGCGCGGCCTCTTCGAGGGCCGCCACGCGTGCCGCTTCGATACGCGCGGCCTCTTCGGCTGCGGCGATGCGTTGCGCCTCGCTCCGAGCGGCAGCCTCCGCGGCCACGCGCTCGGCCTCGGCGCGCTCGGCCTCGACCCGCGCGGCCTCCGTCGCGATCCGCTCGGCCTCGACCCGCGCGGCCTCCGTCGTGATCCGCTCGGCCTCGACCCGCGCGGCCTCGACCCGCGCGGCCTCTGCCGCGATCCTCTCGGCCTCGACCCGCGCGGCCTCGACCCGCTCGGCCTCGACCCCCGCGGCCTCCGCCGCGATCCGCTCAGCCTCGACCCGCGCGGCCTCGGTCGCGACCCGCGCCGCCTCCACCCTAGCCGCCTCCGCCGCCGCCCGCTCCGCCGCTTCCCGCACGGCCGCCTCGGTAGCCGCGATGCGCGCCGCCACCACCAAGGCCTCGCGAACTGCCTCTATCCGCACGGCCGCCTCGGTAGCCGCGATGCGCGCCGCCACCACCAAGGCCTCGCGATCCGCCTCCTCCCCCGCCGCGACCCGCGCCGCCTCGAGCCGCGCGTCCTCGTCCGCCCACACGCCCTCGACGACGAGCGGCTGCTGATCGTCGTCCCACGCGCGTCCGTCGTCCGCCGCGCCCGCCTCCAGCGCCTCGTGCGCGGGTTCGGGGTCGTGCCGGGGCGGCGTGGGCCCGATCCGCACGCCGAGCGCCCCACCGGCTGCCAGGCGCGTGTCGCGAGGCGGCTCCCGGCGCACGACCGCCTGCCGCTCGGCGAGCGCCTCGGCCTCCATCACCACGATCCGGGCCTCCGCCGCGCGGCGCCGCGCCTCGTCGTCCGCGCGCCGACGGTTCCGGGAGGCCTCCAGCGCCGCCTCGCGCGCCTGCGCGCCCCGCTCCCGGGCGTCCTCCGTCGCCCGCCGCTCCCGCTCGAGGCGGGCGCGTTCGGCCACCACCCGCGCCTCGGCCGCGATCCGCTCGCGTTCGTAGCGCGCCGCCTGGTCCCGCTCGACCTGCCGCTCCAGCCGACCGCGGACCTCCGCCCCGCGGTCCGGCCCGACGCCACGGCGCTCGGTGACCGCCGCCTCGTCGGGCGCCGGCTCGACCGTCAT
>JAKFCH010000284.1:0-9123 GCA_036676765.1 Deltaproteobacteria bacterium | reverse complement strand
CACCGGGAGGCGGCGAGCGCCCACGCGGCGAACAGCGCCGCGATGCCGACGGCGCCCCAGGCGCGGCGAGCGCCCGTCAGCCGCGCCAGGGCCCCGTCACCAGGCGCGCTCGGGGGGTCCAGGGGGGCCCGCGGCCCCCCTGGTGGGGCGTTGCGGGGCCAAGCCCCGCCCCCGAAAACCGACGGCGAGCTCGCCGCGCTCATGCCGCCCCCTTCAGACCACCGTTCACTCGACGTCCCCCGGCTCCGGCCACCGCTGCGGCGTCGTGAGGGTGCGGGCGTTGTCGTAGGTCGGGTACGGGGGCTTTCCGACCTCGCCCGCCCAGCCCGCGGGCAGGAACACGGGGCGCGCGGGCACGGTCCAGCCGAGCTTTCCGAAGGTGGTGGCGAGGTAGCCGGGGGCGAAGTCGGTCGCGAGGTCCGTCGCGTCGCGGTTGCGCTTCAGGCGGCCCGCCGCGTGTTGGGCGGCGACCACCCGGGCGTCCTCCGCGGCCCAGAAGTCGGCGTGGAGGTACTTGTAGGTGGGCTTGTAGAGCGTGACGTAGCGGTCGATCTGGGCGCGCGCGGCGGCCTTCGTCCACGCCTTGGCGCGCGGGTCGGAGACATAGAGCGCGGCGGCCCGATCGGGGTCGTGGCGCACGGCGAGGAGCGCCTCGACGGTCGCGTCGGCGAGCGCCTGGGCGACATCGGGGGCGTGCTCGTGGATCTCGCGACGCATGAACTCGAAGCCGGTGTTGAAGTAGTACGGGTACACGTCGTCGATGCGGCGGCCGAGGCCCTTGTCGAGCGCGAAGGTGACGTGCGGGTCGAACACGGCCACGGCGTCGATGCCATTGGGGAGGAGCTGGGCCTCGCGCATGCTCATGCCGGCGAGCCGGTAGTCGCGCCCGGCCTCGATGCCGTGCTGCGCGCCCATCGCGAGCAGGTAGAACTCGCAGTAGCTGCCGAGCGTGGTGCCGATCACCAGCTCCTTCCCCGCCTTCCGCAGGTCATCCGCCGAGAGCAACGGAGAGTCCGGCCGCACGAGCAGCGCCGCCTCGACGTTCGTGCCGGTGACGCCGTAGGCGACTGCGGGAACGCCCTTGTCGACGGTGTTCCAGAACGGGAAGTCGCCGTAGTGGGTCACCTGCGTCTGCCCGGAAAGGAAGGCTTCGAGGATGGGCGGGCCCGACTGGAACGAGCTGTAGGTGACCTCGAGCCCGCGCGCCTCGAGCAGGCGGAGGTCCTTCATCACCGGCATGTGCGCGGAGTAGCCGGGCACGTCGGCGAAGTAGCCGATGGACAAGGGCCACCAGCCCTGGGACTTCAGCCACGCGATCGACGTGTCGGAGACGCGCTCGTAGGGCACGGTCCAGCCGCGCGCGGCGGGATCGTCGACGTGCGCGGGGGCGGCCTGCGAGGGGGCGGCCTGCGCGGGGGCGGCGGCGGTCCCCGCGACGGGCATGTCGGAGGGGGGCGCGGAGCAGCCCGCGACGAGCCCGAAGGCGATCAGCACGAAGTGGAGGCGTGACACGGCCCGGAGCCTACTCCGAAGGCACCCGCACGGCACCTTGGCACGCCCCTTGCTTCCTGGGTCGGCGTACCCCCAAGGAGACGCCCGTGCGCTTGTTCCTGCTTGTTTGTGTCGGTCTGGTCGGCTGCGTGGATTGGAACCGGGGCCCCTCGAAGGAGGACCTCGTGGCGAGCTTCGTCGAGGCGGAGGGCCTCGCGGACCTGGAGGATTGCGGGTCGATCGACGACGTGACCTGCGAGGGAGGCGAGGAGGCGACCTTCACCGCCGGGGCGCAGTGCCTCGCCGACGCCTTCGCGAGCTGCACGCCCGCCCGCCTCGACGTCACCACCACCACCGGCGACGGGGGCGAGACCCACGAGGTCCTGATCGTCCACCCGGAGGGCGACGCGTGCGCCGTGCAGCGCTTCGTGGAGCCGTTCCGCGCGGACCTCGCCGAACAACACTGCGCGGACCTGTCCGTGGCGGTCGACGAGGTGTGCGTCGCGCCCGAAGCCGCGGCCTGCGCCGACGTTTGCGGCGGGGAAGAGGACGCCTGCGAGGAGTGAACCGCTCCGGGCCCCCCTTCCCGCTCGGGCGGCCGCGACGACGATCGTGACGTGCCGGGACGAGCCGGGACGGACGGGTGGGCGATCGACCCGTGTTCGTCCGTCCGTGCCATGTCGGGCTCTCGCACCCGGCCGCGCGTCACCCCGGGGAAAAATGAGCCACGTTCTCGACACCATCTCGTTCGGCGCCATCGTCACGGTCCGCGACCGCCTGCTCGCCCAGCAGGCCGCCGGCCGCCGCATCTACCGGCTGGAGAGCGGGGATCCGTCCTTCTCCACGCCCCCACACGTCCGCGACGCGATGGTGGAGGCGCTCGACAAGGGCCACACCCACTACACGGCGTCCGCCGGCATCCAGCCGCTCCGCGAGGCCATCGTGCGGAAGGTGCGGCGCGACAACGAGCTTCCCATCGACAACGCCGAGCAGGTCGTCGTGACGAGCGGCGGGATGCACGCCCTCTACCTCACCTTCCTCGCGCTCCTCGACCCCGGTGACGAGGTGATCCTCCCCGACCCGATGTGGACGGAGATCGCCGAGAACATCCGCCTCGGCGGCGGCGTGCCCGTGCGCTGCACGATGGACCTCGACAGCCCGACGCCGTGGACGGCCGCGCAGATCGAGCCGCTCATCACGTCGAAGACGAAGGCCATCTTCGTGAACACGCCGCACAACCCGACCGGCGTGGTGCTCTCCCGCGCGGCGCTCCGGGACATCGTGGCGCTCGCGACGAAGTACGACCTGCGCATCATCAGCGACGAGGCGTACGAGCACGTGATCTTCGACGGCGAGGCGCACGTGAGCATCGGCTCGCTCCCCGGCGCCGAGGAGCGGACGACCTCCCTCTACAGCACGTCGAAGAGCTACGCGATGAGCGGGCTCCGCGTGGGCTACATCGTCGCGAGGGACGCGGCGTTCCTCTCCCGCGTGAAGAAGCTTTTGCGCTGCACCACCAACGGCGTGAACAGCCTCGCGCAGTGGGGCGCCGCCGCGGCGATCGGCGCGTCGCAGGACGCCTCGCGGGCGATGGGCGCGGTCTACCAGGAGCGCCGCGACGCGCTGCTCGCGGGCCTCGCGGGCGTGGACCTGCTCGTGCCCTACGTGCCGCGCGGGAGCTTCTTCCTTTGGGCGCGCATCCAGCCGTCGTGGCGGGGCTACAAGGGCGTCCGCACCGACGAGGCGATGACCGACTGGCTCATCGACGAGGTGGGCGTGGGCTCCTCGCCGGGCTCGGCGTTCGGGCCGGCGGGCGCGGGCTGGATCCGGTTCGCCTTCTCCGCGGAGACCCGCGAGGTCGAGACCGCCGCGGACCTGGTGCGCCAGGTGCTGGGCTCGTCGGGACGCACGAACGCGCGCTCGTCGACGTACGACGCGCGTCCGATTCCGTAGGCCCGATCGCGACCGTGGGCGCCGGCGCTACCGACGGAGCCGAACGCGACGGGTGGACGCGCCGCGCACCCGGGACGCGTCGGGCGTTCAGCCGCCGCCCACCTTCTTCGCGGTGACGCCCGCGCGCGCCTTCAGGGTGTCCATTACCCCGAGGGCGCGCAGGACCGGGCCGTCGAGCCCGGGGACGAGCTGGGCGAGCGCGAGCAGCGGGCGCACGGGGGTCGGGGTGACGAGCACCTCGCCCTTGCCGTCGAGAACGGCGCGCACGCCCGCCACGACCTTGGCGAGCGGCACCTCGCGCATCATCCCCGGCGCGGGGAGGCCGGTGTCGTGCCACATGCCGGCCTCCGCCACGAAGCTCGGGCACACGACGCCCGCGTGGACGCCGCTGCCGTCGAGCTCGATGCGCAGGCTCGACGCAAAGCCGTTGAGGCCGTGTTTGGTCGCCGCGTAGATCGCGTTGAACGGCGTCGGGGACTTGCCCGACATCGACGACACCAGGGCGATCGAGCCCTCCCCGCGCGCGACGAAGCCCGGGAGCAGGGCGCGGGTGAGCAGGATGGGCGCGAGCAGGTTGATGGTGACCTGGCGCTCGATCTGGTCGGGGGTCTGCTCGGCGACGGCGATCGGCACCTCCAGGCCGGCGTTGCTGACGAACGCGGCCACGGGCCCGGCGGCCTCCGCGGCGGCGACGATGGCGGCGCGCCCCTCGGCCGTGGCGACGTCCGCGGCGACGACGGTGGCCTGCCCCCCGGCGGCGCGCACCTCGGCCGCGACCCGCTCGAGCCCGGCGAGATCCCGCGCGGTGAGGACGACGTGGGCGCCGGCCTTGCCGAGATCCCGCGCGATGGCGACGCCGATGCCGCGGGAGGCGCCGGTGAGGAGGACGATCTTGTTGGTCAGGTTCATGGGGACCGGGGTGGTGCGGGGCAATGTGCCGCTCGGGGTCGGTCTCGGCCAGCGGCGGGACCCAAGACTTCTCCGCGCTGCTCCTCGGTGACCGGCACGGCGGCCCGAGAGGGAATACGCTCGGCCCCTCGAAGATGCGCCCGACCTCTCCCGCCCGCCTCCTCGCTCTCGCCGCCTGGGTCGTCGGGCTCGTGCTGGTCGTGGCCACGATGCGGCAGGCGTGGCTCGCGACGTGGCTCCCCGAGGGCATCCCCACCTACGACGTGGCCGACTACGTGCTGCGCGGGCACGATCTCGGCGACGCCCTGCGCGCGGGAGACGCGCGGACGTGGCTCGCCCGGTTCTTCACCCCCGACCTCCACCCGCCGCTGCACCCCGCGCTGGTCGGGGTCGTGTTCGCCTGGGGGTCTCCCACGATGGCGGCGGCGTGCACGCTGGCGTTCGTCGAGCTGGCGCTGGGGCTGGTCCTGCTCGTCGCGCTGGGCCGACGCGTGGACCCCGACGTGGGCGCTGTCGCCGGGCTGGTCGCCGCCGCGCTCACGAGCGCGAGCCTCCTCCATCGGAACCTCGCCACGTCGCCGATGACCGAGCCGCTCTCGCTCGTGGCGGTCCTCGTCACGCTCGTGCTCGCGCTGCACGTCGCCGACGGCCCGCGCCCCCCAGGTCTTGATGGGCCGCGCCGCCACGCGCTCGTCGGGGTGGCCGTGCTCGCGGCGGGGTTCGTCCGCTACAACCTCGTGCCCATGCTGCTCGTGCCGCTGCTGCTCGACCATGCGCTCCGGGTGGCGCTGCGCCGCCGGAGCTGGATGGACGCCCGCCCGCTGGCCTGGGCAGCCCCCTCCCTGGTCGTCTTCGGGGCGTGGTGGGCGCTCCAGCCCAAGCTCGAGTCGGACCTCCGCTACTTCTTCACGAACAACGACTCGGGCCTGCCGCTCTGGAGCGAGGCGAACCTGCGCTGGCTACCGGAGACCTTCGCCGCGGACGTGGCGGGCGCGCCTGCGTTGGTGGGGATCGTGGCCCTGGCGACCGCCTGGGGCCTCGTCGCCGCGCTCCGCCGCCTCCGGGCGGGCGGGCCGGCGGGCGAGCCGGGGGGCGAGCCGGGAGGCGAGCTGCTCGTGCACGCCTTCGCCCTGGTCGGGTTGGCCGCGCTGTTCGTCCACCCCTTCAAGCTGGAGCGCAACCTCTACACGATCGTGCCCGCGATCTACCTGGTGGCGGCGCTCCCCGTCGTCCGGCTGGCGAGGCGCCACATGGCGCTCGGCGTGGGGCTGCTCGCCGCGAGCGTCCTCGGTTTCGTCGCGCTGCGGGGAGCGACCGACGGGGAGGTCGACGCCTCCCGTTCGTTCTCGTCCGACCCGGAGCTCCGGGCGGCCCTCGACCGCGTCGTCGCGCGCGCCCGCGGCGCCGAGCGAATCGTGATCGCGGGCGCGCATCGCGAGCTGAACGAGAACCTCCTCTCGCTCACGCTCCGCGGCGAGGCGCCGGCCACGGAGCTGGTGTTCCAGCCGGTCTACCCCCCGGACTGCGACACGGACCCGCCATCCGACGCCGCCCACTGCATCCCCGCCGAGGTCGACCGGTTCCTCTCGTCGCCCGGCACCCTCTTCGCCACCATCGAGCAGGCGGGCCCGCCGGCGCGCAAGGCCCGGCGCGGCCGGCGCGAGGGGACCATGCGCCTCGCGCGCGATGTCGCCGATCGGATCGCCACGGTGCCGTCGCTCGTCGCCGAGTCGCTCGATCTCCACCGTGCGCGGCTGCGGCTGACCATCTACGCGCCCGGCGTGCCCGGCGCGGCCCCCAGCGGCGTGGCGGAGGGCGAGGCGGTGCCCGTCGAGGAGGGGATCCCGCGGCGGGGGCGTCGGCGACGTCGGGAGTGAGCTGGGGGGCGGGGGTGTGGCGGTGGGGCGCCGCTGCAAGCGTCGCACCCCGGTGGGGCGGTGGGGCGCCACGCAAAGCCAGGTCGAACGCCGCACCGCTCGCGCAGTGTCGGCTCGAACGCCGCAGCGCCGCCCCATCGGGGCGACCGAAACGCGAAAACGGACCCGAAAGCGCGCCCGCCGTCCCGTCTCGGCGCCCGAGTGCGGCGTTCGACCCCTCACTGCGTCGCGGATGCGGCGTTCGGGGTGACATGGCGTGGGGAGGGTCCCGACACGTCACGGCTCGGCGGCGAGGCGGATCCCCGAGAGCCGGTCAGGGTAGAGCTTCACCCTCGACGAGCGCCGAATTGTTCCTCCTCCACCCTTCGCTGGCGCTCGCCTCCCCGGTGTTCCTCTCCGAGGATCCCGCGGCCGTGGAGCTCGCCACCGCGGCGTGGAAGGGGGCGACCGCCTGCGCGGGCCGCGAGGCGAGCGCCGCCGAGGAGGTGACCATCGAGATCGGCGACCCCGGAGGCGGCTTCGCGGGGCGCGCCTTCGTGGAGGGGCCCCGGCGGCGCGTCTGGACAGACCACGAGGGTACGATCGTGCGCGAAGAGACGATCGAGGGGGTCGGGCTGGTCCGGATCCGCGTGGACGCTCCGACGAGTCGGAACCTCGCGCACGAGATCGCGCACGCCTGGGTGCATCGCGGCCCCCCGGCCCTCGTGGAAGGCGCCACGAACCTGCTCGCGGCGTGCATCGCGAGGCGGGCTCCCCGTCGGTTTCCCGCAGAGCGCGACGCGGCGAGCCTGACCGACCTGGAGGACCTGCGCACCTGGGCCAACACGGACGAAGGCGCCACCACCCGCGCCGCCGGCTACGCGGCGTCCCGTCGGATGTTCGCGCTGTTGGCGGAGGCGACGCCCGAACGGGACCTCTGGCGGAGCGACTGGACCTGGGCGCAATTCGACGCGGTGCTGCTCGGCGCGGGTCCGATCGGGGCACAGATCGCGGACGCGCTCGCCGGCGGCGTCTCGGCCCAGCGCTCGGCGTTCGAGGATCAGGACGAGGACGGCATCCACGGGATCCGCGAGCGCCTCGCCGGGACCGACCCCGACCAGTGGGACACCGACGCGGACGGTTGGTGGGACGGGGCGCCCGACCAGATCCGGGAGCACGCCGTACACCTGGGCGGGGACGGCTCGCCGGTCTGCTCGGGGTGGGCCGCCGGCGCCGCCGGGGCGCTGATCACCGTACGAGGGGGCACCCACCGGCGCGGCGACGCGCTGCCGCGCGTGCTGGTCGACGGCGGGTCGGTCGACCAGAGCCTGCCCATCGCCGTCGCGCCCGGCGGGTCGATCGCGCTGCGGGCCCCGTCCAAGGACGACGGGTGGGGGTGGGTGGAGGGGGCCGGGTTGGTCCGGGACCGTCGATGCCAGACGGATGCACGATGGACGGTCGTCGCCGCGCGGGGTTCGGACGAGGCGCTCGATCCGTTCGTCTCCGCGCTCGGCCGCGCCGACGAGGCCGCCGACCGCGTCCTCGGCCCGCGAAGGGGGCGCCTCGTCGCGTTCATCGGGGACCCGCCGCCGGCCCTGACCCCGCTGAAGCTCGTCCGGGTGCCCGGCGGCTGGCTCGACCGCGGCGCGGCGAGCGGCTGGGACTTCGTCGCCGCCTACGCCGTCGCCGCGGGGCGCCTCTCGGACGCGCAGATGACCAGCGAGATCGTCGGCGAACCCGCGCTGTACGAAGCCCTGGCGCGGGCGCTCGTCTCGGCCATTCCGGACGTGCTGCTCGCCGCCTTGGAGGAGGACGAGGTCGTGGCGTGGACGGAGACCGCCGCGGCCTGCCCGGGCGGGTGGAGGGGGCTTGCCGCGGGGGAGTGTGGTCCGTCCATGCTGCTGCCGTGACCGCCCCTAAACCCCCGAGACCACCCCCCACCCCCGCTCCAGCTCCCCAACGTCGAGCCCGCGCCCGATCACCACGAGCGCGCTCTCCTCCGGCGGCGACATCGCTCCCGGCCCGAGCTCGAGCCACTGGTGCACCCCCTGCGCGACCACCGCCGTCGCGATGCCCGGGCACCGGAACACCCCCTTCATCCGCAGGACCTCCCACCCCCGCCGCGAGGCCACGAATTGGAGGTACATCTTGAGGCGCTCGAGGTCGACGGCGCCGGCGCGGAAGCTCGCGGTCACGATGCCCGAGGAGTGCGCCACGATCGCGGGCATGCTCCAACGCGCCGGATCCGCGCCGCCGATCGCCAGGAGCGGCGCCACCGGCACGTCGGCGCGGACGCTCCGCGACACCTCGGCGAGCGGCGCCACCGCGCGCACGGCCGCCTCGGCGGCCTCGATGTCGTCGGCGTGATCGAGGTGGTTGAGCAGGACGCGGTCCGCGCACGCGAGCTGGGCCGCCACCTCGGGGTGTGTCGCGAGCTGGCGCACGACGAGGCCGGCGTGCGCGAGCGCCACCACGCCGTCGACGCGGGTGCCGGCCGCGAGCGCGGGGTCGAGCAGGAAGGTCTGGACGAGGGGGCCCGGCGCGGCGAGGCCGGAGGTCTCGACCACGAGGCGCTCGAAGCGGAGGGGCCGCAGCCAGCGGGTCCGCTTCTGGAGCAGCTCGAGCGCCGTCCGCCGGAGGTCCTCGCGCACCTCGCAGCAGACGCACCCGTTGCGGAGCTCGATCACCTCGTCGGAGGCGCCCACCACGAGCCGCCCGTCGATGCCGAGCGCGCCGAACTCGTTGACGATCACGGCGGTCGGGGGGGTCGTCGGGTCGGCGAGGAGCCGGTTGAGCAGCGTCGTCTTGCCGGCGCCGAGGAACCCCGTCAGGATCGTGACGGGGACCGGCGCGCCCCCCGCCACTAGAGGTACCCGAGCGCCTTGAGCTTCTCGATCTCGGCGGGGTCCCCGCT
>JAKFCH010000283.1:0-9119 GCA_036676765.1 Deltaproteobacteria bacterium | reverse complement strand
GACCCCGATCCCGCCGAGCCCCATCCCCCTCCCCCCCGTGCGCCTTCCCTGGCTCCTCGTCGTCACCGCCGGGGGCTCGCCCGAGCGTCTCGCCGGGGCGCTCGGCATCGACGCGGCGACAGCGCGGCTCGTCGCGCAGGGCGCCGGCCCCCGGGTCGTCGGTCGGGGGGAGGATCGCGCGGCGCTCGAGGCCCGGGCGGCGCACGCCCGCGGGGAGGGGCTGCACGCCACGGTGATCGCGCGGTCGGCGCTCCTGGAGCTCCCCGCGGCCGAGGCGCTCGTGTCGCTCGCGCCCGACGGGGCGTGCGTCGTGTCGCAGCTGTCGCTCTGGCTCGAGCCGCCCGACCCGGGCCACCGCCCCGTCGGGATCGAAGGGGTGCTGGAGGGGGTGTTCCTCGTGGTGCCCGGCGAGGTCGAGGTGCGCGACCAGCGCGCCGCGCGCGACCCCGAGAAGTGGGCGCGCAACCGCTACACCACCGCGGGCCCGGTGGCCGAGCGCCGGGTGACCGTCGCCGACCTGCACCTGCCCGGCCGCATCGTGCGCGTGGTCGAGGGCATCGTGGACCTGCGCGCCGACCCGGCGAGCGTGCCGGGGTCCGCCCGCCGCACCCTCCTGGGCTGGCTCGACGCCGCGCCCCGCCGCTGGCCCGACGCCCGCTTCGAGCCCCGCCGCACGTGCCCCGGCGGCCCTGCCGCAGCCGGCGAGGATGGGCGCCTCTCCGGTTCGGGATGGCCCGCCTGGGAGGAGTACAGCCGCACGGCGCGGCTCCACGGCGCCCCCCCGAAGGAGCCCGGGTAGGCCCGGATCGCGTCACGTCCCGTCTCCCGGGCGGCGGCGGACGCTCCCGCGTCTAACGAAGGCCGGAGGATCCATGAACGCTCACGAGGAGCTCGTCCGCAGCTTGATGCCCGAGGTGTTCCAGTCGGAACGCTCGGCCACTCGTCACCCCCGCGTGGAGGCGCGCCGGCTCGGTGCGGTGCCACCCGCCGAGGCCCTCGTCGCGGTGGCCGACCACGCGGACGCGGCGCTGGAGGAGCTGGGCCGCCTCGCCGCGACGCTCGGGTTACCCGGGGCGGTCGCCGGCCGCGCGCTCGGCACCACGTTCTCGTTGCTGCGGGAGAACGTCGGCGATCGGCTCATCGACCAGGACCGCAGCTACCGGGGCACGCTGCTCGGCGTCCACCACGGCATCGGCGCGGTGCGGATGCTCGGGGCGACCGCCGCGTTCGTGCCGGGGTTCGAGCCGCTCGTCGGCTTCTGCGACAACTGGCTCGCGACGCGCAGCCGCCTCGCGGACGCGTGTTTGGACCAGATCGACTGGTTCGCGGCCCACCCCGAGGCGGCGCGGGTCGCCGTGTGGACCGGGCCCCTGCGGCGCCTCCGCTACGGGCTCGACGGCGCGGTGGCGGCCGGCATGCGGCGCGGGTTCGGGCTGATCCGCGCGTAGGGGTCAGTCCTTGCAGACCCGGACGCGCTCGTACGGGTCGTTCGCGAACGTCCACGGCGCGACCGTGCGCACGGCGGGCTGGCCGAAGATCCAGTTGGCGTGGAGGTTCGCCGCGCCGTTCTCGGTGTAGCCGCGCGGGATCCACGGAAGCGGCGGCCGCGCGGCGCCCTCCCACACCACGCGCGCGCAGTTGACCTCGACGGGCTGCGGCCACGACTGGCGGGGCATGGCCACGAGCGTTCCGGCGGCGGGGCGCGTGCCCTCGTCGAGGGGCGTCCAGCCGCGGTGCTCCATGGCCCACTGCCAGCCCCAGTGCCCGGTGAACACGCCGGTGCCGAGCTTCGCGACGGTGTCGGCGAGCTGCTCCTGGGCGCGGGCGCTGCGATCGTCGTCCGCGGCGAGGAGCACGGCGAGGCCGAGCTGGACGGCGAGGAACACGCGCGTCCATCGGGCGGTGGGGATCGCGAGGAGGATCGCGGGCAGGAACGGGAGCCAGTACCGGGTGGCGGTGAAGCGCAGGGACAGGAGGAACAGCAGGCCGCCGAGCGCCCACGCGGCGAGCCAACGGGCGTCGCGGAGGCCGGCTTGGTCGAGGCGCCGTGACGCGGGGCCGCCGACGGCGTGGGCCTTCTCGTCGTGCTCGGTCTCGGTGCGGATCCCGCCGGCGCGGCCCCGTCCCAGGGCCCGGCCCACCACCTCCCCGATCACGGCGCCGCCGAGCGCCGCGAACGCCGCGCCCGTCCACCCCCACGCCCACCCGGCGCCGCCCCCGACGACGGCGCCGACCGCCGCGGCCGCCGACCACGGGAACAGCGGCAGCGCGGCCGCCCCGCCGAGCATGGCAAGGCTCGCGACGCCCTTGTGGAGCACGTCCTCGGGGGTGTTCGCCACCGACTGGAAGCCGCCCATGACGAGGACGTGGACGGCGCCGTAGGCGTGCAGGTCGTGGAGCGCGAGCAGGCCGATCGGCACGAGCCCGGCGAGCGCGGGCCACGCGGAGCGGCGGCGGAGGAGCGTGTACAGGATGAGCAGGGGCGGGACGAGCAGGGCGCTGTAGCGGAAGAGCACGGCGCAGCCGGCGAGCAGCGCCCAGGGCCAGGCGCGGCGCTCGCGGTCCACCGCGACGACGAACCCTCCCACGCCGGCGAGCACGAGCGCGTAGAGCGGCGCGTCGGGGAGGAGCGCGGGCGTCGAGAGGAACACGATCGGCGCGGTGAGCAGCACCATGGCGCCGCGCTCGGGATCGCCGAGGAAGCGCCGGCCGAGCCGCCAGGCGCCGAACAGCGCGAGCGGGAGCCACCACATCATCCACAGCCGCTGCACGAGCACCGGGCGGTGGGACACGGGCGCGAGCCACCACGCGATGCCGGGGGGGTTGGAGAGCACGTCGAACGCGCGCTGCTCGGTGCCCTGCCAGTTGATGCGCACGTCGTGCGGCCGCCACGGATCGGCCACGGCGCCGCGCGTGAGCGTGAGGAAGTTGGCCTCGTCGTAGTGGACGGGGCGGGCCAGCCACGGGAGCTGGAGGAGGAACAGCGCGGCGAGGAGGAGGAGGGGGCGCTTCGACACTGCGGGGAGTGTCGCACGAGCGCGATGGAGGCGTGGTCTCCGGGGCGGTGGCGACCGGAGCGGGGAGTGTCGGACGGGCGCCCGATCGTCGGGGCGAGGGTCGATCTTCCATCGCACTGTCACGGGGGGCGGGCGCGCGGGAGGGCGGGCGAGGATGTGGGGCGGGGGCTCTCGACAAAGCAGCGCCGTTGTCGTCGTGACCATGCATGACTATGATCTGGCCATGAAGTCGATCGGCACCGCGGACCTCAAGGCACACCTGAGCGAGCATCTCCAGTCGGTGCGGCGCGGCGAGACGATCACGGTCCTCGACCGCCGGGAGCCGGTCGCCCGGATCGTCCCCATTCTCGACGTGGAGGGGGAGCTCGTCGTTCGCCCGGCGAAGGGATCCCTCCAGGATCTCCCGGTTCCTCCGCCGGTGCGCGGCGGTGGGGACGTGGTGGAGGATCTCCTCCGCGATCGGCAGGAACGGCTGTGATCGCGTACGTGGACTCGTCGGTGCTGCTCCGGATCGTACTCGGCCAATCCGATCGCCTGGCGGCATGGGAGGCCATCGAGGCGGGCGTCACGAGCGGGCTCACCGAGGTCGAGTGCCTGCGGACGCTCGACCGACGGCGCCAGCAGGGGTTCCTCGACGCCGACGAGCTTCCCGAACGGCGCGCCCTGGTCATCCGGTTCCTCGAGCGGATGGAGCGCGTCGACGTGAGCCCGGCGGTGCTCCGCCGTGCCGGGGACCCCTTCCCCACCCCGCTCGGCACGCTCGACGCGCTCCACCTCGCGACCGCCCTGCTGTGGGGGCACGCGAGGGGCCAGCTCCCGGCCATGGCCACACACGACGGGCAGTTGGCGATCGCCGCCCGATCGATGGGCTTCGAGGTCTCCGGGACTTGATTCGACGCTCTGGGCGCCCCGGCGGCGCTCCGCGCGGCCGGCGCCCTCCTCCGGGCTCGCCCTGCGGGCTCGGTCCGCCGCTCCGCGTCGGGACCGGCCGCTGCGCGGCCGCCCTCCGTCCGGCTGGCGCGAGGGCCAGCGCCCCGTGAAACCTGATGCGAGGTCGTCGCCGCGGCCGTCTCGGCCGCCGCGGCGTGCAGGCCAACTCGGGCGCAACGTCACGCTGCGGGTCCCGATCGTGACGTTCACGGCGAGATCGGCTGCGATCTCGGGCGCAACGTCACGCTTTGCGGGATTCTGCCGTGACGTTCGAGCGGACATCACTCACGACGTCCGGCGCATCGTCACGCCGCGGGGCATCGACCCTACGCCACGGCCGCGCGCAGCGCCGCCGCGGCGCCCGGATGCCCGGGACCCCCACCTGCCCGGGCATGCCTCGCGATCGGGTTAGCCGGCCCCCATGAAGCCCTTCGATGTCCTCGTCGTCGGCGCCGGGCACGCCGGCTGCGAGGCGGCCGCCGCGGCCGCGCGCCTTGGGGCCCGCACCGCGATGGTCACGCTCCGCCGCGACCAGATCGGCCGCCTGTCCTGCAACCCCGCGATGGGCGGCCTCGCGAAGGGCACGCTCGTCCGCGAGATCGACGCGCTCGGCGGCCTGATGGGGCGCGTCACCGACGCGACGACCATCCAGTTCCGACGCCTGAACACGCGCAAGGGCCTCGCGGTGCAGGCCAGCCGCGCGCAGGTCGACATCGACCGCTACCCGCGCGTCATGGCGGCGGCGCTCGCGGCACTCCCGAACCTCGTCGTCATCGAAGGGGAGGCGGTCGCCTTGCGCATGGACGGCACGCGTGTCGCCGGGCTGGTGCTCGCCGACGGCATCGTGCTCGACGCGCCCACCGTGGTGCTCACCACCGGCACGTTCCTCGGCGGCGTGATGCACCGGGGCGACGAGCGCATCGACGGCGGCCGCGTCGGCGAGGGCGCCGCCTACCGCCTCTCCGAGGCGCTCCGCGACCTCGGCGTGAAGCTCGGGCGCCTGAAGACCGGCACCACCCCCCGGCTCGACGGCCGCACCATCGACTGGGCGCGGCTCGACGCGCAGCCGGACCTCGGCGAGGGGAAGTTCTCGTTCGCCCCGGCGCCGCCGCGCATCGGCACGCGCACCTGCTTCATCGGCCACACCCACGCCGGCACGCACGACCTCATCCGCGAGGCGCTGCCCCGCTCGCCGCTGCACACCGGCGCGATCTCGGGGCGCGGCCCGCGCTACTGCCCGTCGATCGAGGACAAGGTGGTGCGGTTCCCCGAGCGCGATCGCCACCAGCTCTTCCTCGAGCCCGAGGGCCTCGACACGGACCGTGTGTACGTCAACGGCACGTCCACGAGCCTGCCTCGCGACGTTCAGCTCGCGCTGATCCGGTCGATTCCGGGCCTGGAGGCCGCCGAGATCCTCCAGTACGGGTACGCCGTGGAGTACGACTACGCCGACCCGACGCAGCTCGGGCACGACCTCGCGCTGCGCGGCGTGACCGGGCTGTACTTCGCCGGCCAGATCAACGGCACCAGCGGCTACGAGGAGGCCGCGGCGCAGGGGCTCGTGGCCGGGGTCGCGGCGGCGTCGGTCAGCCGGGGCACCGCGCCGCTCACGCTCGGCCGGGACGAGGCGTGCATCGGCGTGCTCGTCGACGATCTCGTGACCCGCGGCATCGGCGGCGAGCCCTACCGCATGTTCCCGAGCCGCGCCGAGCACCGGCTCGTGCTGCGCGAGGACAACGCCGACCGCCGCCTCACCCCCAAGGGCCGCGCGCTCGGGCTGGTGAGCGACGCCGCGTGGGCGCGCTACGAGACGAAGGAGGCGCACATCGCGCGGCTGCGGGCGGGGGTGGAGGTCGCGTTCGTCCCCGACGCGGCCACCGTGGCGCGGTTCGCGGCGCTCGGTCTGCCGCCGATCACGCGGCGCCTGACCGCGGCCGATCTGTTGCGACGGCCGGAGCTCGGGTGGGCCGACATCGCGCCGCTGCTCGAGGGGGCGCCCGGTGACGACGCGGCCGGCGACGCCCTCGGCGACACCCTCGACGACGCCCTCCGCGCCGAGGCCATCGAGCAGGTCGAGGTCGACGTGAAGTACGCTGGCTACGTCGTGCGCGAGGAGGGCCGCCGTGCCGACGCCCAGCGTCTCCAGGCCGCCTCGTTGGACGGCCTGGACTTCGCGACGCTGAGCGCGCTCTCCACGGAGGCCCGCGAGCGGCTGCTCGTCGCCCGTCCCGCCACGCTCGCTGCGGCGGCCCGCCTCCCGGGCATCACCCCGGCGGCGATCGACGCGCTCGCGATGGCCCTGGTGCGGGTGCACGCGCGGACGGCGCGGGCGGAGGACCGGTAGGCTACGATTCGCGGCCATGAAGCGCATCCTCTACCTCTCCCAGCTCGTCGATCCCGCCGATCCCCGCCGCGCGGAGGTCCCCGCCGAGGCCGTGACCGTCCCCGGCCTCCTCGCGGGCTTCGACGTCACCGTCGTCGTGCACGACGCCACGCTCGCGCCGCCCCCCGACCCGCGCGGCTACGACGGCGTGATGGTCGGCGGCAGCTTCGGCTCCGCCAACGACGAGGCGCCGTGGCGCGTGGCCCTGCGCGAGTGGCTCGCCGTCCATCGCGCCGTGCCGCTCTTCGGCATCTGCGGCGGCCACCAGCTCCTCGCGCGGGCGCTCGGCGGCACGGTCGAGGTGTCGCCGGGGCCCCAGCAGGGCGTCTACCCGCTCGATCTGCCGGGGGTGCCGGGCTTCACCGGGCGGGTGGTGCAGCTCCACAGTGAGCGCGTCGCGGTGCCGCCCGACGGCGCCGAGGTGTGGGCCACCGACGCCATGGGCATCCAGGCGCTCCGGTACGGGCCCGCGCGCTGGTCCGTCCAGTTCCACCCCGAGATGGACGCGCCCCTCGCGCGCCTCGCCGGCACCTTCAGCGGCCTCGACGAGACCGCGTGGGGCGAGCTCGACGTGGCCGTGGCGGGCGGGCGGGCGCTGCTCGGGGCGTGGTTCGCGGTGGTGTGACGCTCCATCCTCCCGCCCCGCTCCGCCCGCCCTTCATGGCCCGCCCGCTCCCGCCGTTGTAATCGGGAGCTCGGGAGGCCCGCGTGGGAACCATCGCCGACGAGCTCGCCATCATCCCCTTCCTCCGGCGGGCGCCCCAGGAGCAGCTCCGGGTGTCCGCGCCGCTCTGGGAGCAGATCGCGCTCGCGCCGGGCGACGTGTTGTGGGCCGCCGGCGGCGCGGTCGACGCCCTAGCCGTGCTCGTCGTGGGCGAGCTCGCCGCGGAGCTCGACGGCACGGTGGTCGGCCGGGTCCTCCCCGGCGAGCTCGTCGGCGAGGCCGCGGCGTTCTTCGCCGGCGCCACCCGCTCGGCCACGTTGCGCGCCCGCACCGCGTGCCAGGTGCTCGCGCTCCCGTCGTCGAGCCTCCGCACCTTGCGATGGCAGGGCAGCGGCGTGTACGACGCGCTCCTCGAGCAGGGCCTCCTCACGCTCGTGCGGCGCATCGGGCTCACCAACCAACGCATCGCGGAGGTCGCCACCGGCGGCGCCGCCGCGCCGGCCCGCACCGAGCCATCCGCGTTGGTCCGCTTCTGGAAGACGCTCCGGCCCGGCCTCCCCACCGGTCCGTGCCCGCCGGTCGAGCCGCTGCTCAGGCGCCAGCCGGGCCTCGCCGAGGTCTCCGACGGGGTGATCCACGCGCTCGCGAAGGGGTTCGTCGCCGAGCCGGTCGAGGAGGGCCGGATCCTGTTCCTCCAGGGCGAGCCCGGCGCCGCGGCGTGGCTCGTGGCCGAGGGGGCCGTCGACGTGCTCCGGCACGTCCGGGGCGACCGCGCCGAGCTCCTCGCCACCCTCCGCCCCGGCTGCCTCGTCGGCTTCAACACGCTCGTCGAGCGCGGCCCGCGCACCGCGAGCTGCGTGGCCGCGCGCCCGGGGTGGCTCTACAAGATCGACGCCGAGGGCCACATCGGGCTCCGCGGCTCGAACCGGCTCGCGTGGCGCGAGAGCCTCCTCGGCTCCCTCGCGACCCAGATCCGCAACGCCAACACCTCCCTGCAAGGCCTCTCGAGCGGCCGCCCCGCCGCCCCGACCCGCCCCGAGGCGCCCGGCCGCGCCCCCCCACGGCGGACCACCACCGACGGGGATGCCCAGTTCCAGGCGCTCCTGCGGGCCTCCGGATGGCTCGAGGGCCTGCCCGACGTGGACCTCGAGAAGATGGAGGTCGTCGTGACCGAGGACCAGCGGCGCAACCCCAGGAACACGTCGACGCGCCGGTGATCGAGCCTCCGGGCGCGCCCTCCGCGCGGACGCGGAGGTCGGTCCCCTCGCGGGGTCGCGCTCCGCGCTCCGTTCGGGCGGCGGAGCCGCTGGCTCCGCGAGCCCGGAACCGCCCGGCCCCGGCCGGGCGCCCGCCGGGCACCTCGCGCCACCGATTGACCCACGCCACCCGGCTGGGGTAGGGTCGCGGCCCCGCGGACGGCACCACCCATGATGCTCCTTCTCCTCTCCATTATCGGCTGTGACGGATCCAAGAACGAGGAGCCGGTCGACAGCGCGGTCGAGACGGACGCCGACACGGACGCCGACACCGACGCCGACACGGACGCCGACACCGATGCCGACACCGATGCCGACACGGACGCCGACACCGACGCCGACACCGACACCGTGGTCGACGCCGATGGCGACGGGCATGCCGCGGACGTCGACTGTGACGACACCGACGGCGCCGTGAACCCGGACGCCGAGGAGACGTGTGACGGGGTCGACCAGGATTGTGACGGCACCGTCGACGAGGGCGCCACCGACGCGTCCGCCTGGTACGCCGACACCGACGGGGACGGCCATGGGGATCCGGCCGCGTCGCTCCTCGCGTGTGCGCCGCTCGACGGGTACGTCGCGTCCGCCGACGACTGCGACGACACCGCGGTCGCGGTGAGCCCCACGGCGGACGAGCGCTGCAACGGCCTCGACGACGACTGCGACGCGGCCGTGGACGAGGAGGACGCCGTCGACCCCGCGACCTGGTACGCGGACGCGGACGGTGACGGGCACGGCGATCCCGGGACCGCCGCCGCCGCGTGCGTGGCGCCCACGGGGTACGTCGCCGACGCGGACGACTGCGCGGACGGCGACGCGAGCGCGTTCCCGGGCGCGACCGAGGTCTGTGACGGGGCCGACGACGA
>JAKFCH010000282.1:0-126149 GCA_036676765.1 Deltaproteobacteria bacterium | reverse complement strand
CGTTCTGCTGCTCCCCACCCCGCCTCGCGGCGACGCAGTTGCAGTCGGTTGCATCCCTGTGGCGCAGGGACGACGAGGACTTCCACCTCGCTGATGTCGTGCGCTCGAACGCGCACCTCCGGGGGCGCGGCGGAGCCGCTTCGTCGCCCCGCTGCGGGCGGGCCGACCGTGGCGGGCGGTGGACATCCCGGTGCCTGCGGCCGGATCGCCGCGGCCGCCCGCCACGCCCTCCGGCCTCCCTCGCGCGGCGTGGGTGGAGGGTCCCGCGGCGTCCACCCGCCGGATTTGCAACTCTCACCCCGAGAACCCGAAATTCGGCGGCTCCCGCGGCCCACCACCCGCCGGATTTCCCACTCTCACCCCGAGAACCCGAAATTCGGCGGATCACACCACCGGCACGATCACACCCCGCGCGAGCCGGACGGAAGGCGCGGCGACCGGCGGGAGCCGCGGCTCGGGGCCCCCGCGCGGGCGCGGGACGCCCCAGCGGAGGCCGCAGGCCGACCCTGGAGGAGGGCGGCCCGCAGGGTCGCGCCCAGACGAATCAGCCCGTCCACTTCTGGAGCGAGAGCGCCTGGATGAGCGAGGCCTCGTCCGCGTCGGCCTCGGCGACGAAGTTCACGCGGACGTAGTCGCGGCCGTCCATCCCGAGTTCCTTCGACTCGGGCAGCCCGGTGAGCGCGGCGCGGAACGCCGGATCGTCGGGATAGCAATAGAGCACGCCGAGCTCGTCGAGCACGACCTGATCGCCGAAGGGGCCGCGCACCCAGAGCTGGTGCCGCCCGTCGTGCCAGACGAGGCCGCGGCGGGCCTCGAACGCCGCGAGCGCGCGTGCGGGGTCGACATCCATGCGCACCCAGGTCTCCGGCTTGGGGAGCTGCCCGACCTTGCGATCGGTGAGCTTCAGGTACCGGACCGACCAGGGCCCGCCGAGCGCGGCGAGCAGCGCCCGGTGGGTGTCGGCCAGCTCCTCGGTCGGCACGCTCACGACGAGCCGGGTGGTACCGTCGGGCGCGACCTGGGCGCGGAACGAGCGGGGCGGCGTCCAGCCGTCGGGCAGGCCCTCGATGGTGACGGAGGCGGCCTTCGGGGGGAGCGCGTCGGGCGAGGGGGGCGTGGGGTCGGGTGTCGTGGTGGACATCGCGGGCGGCTAACCCGGTCGCGGTGGATCTTGACGGCGCGCGCGCTTCGGAGCATGGAGCCGCCGTGTTCCCCACCCATTATTTCATCCGCGACATCCGCATCGAGCCCAACCTCGTGCTGGCCCCCATGGAGGGCGTGACCGACCTCACGTTCCGCAGGTTGGTCCGCACGATCGGGGGCACGGGCCTGACCGTCACCGAGTTCGTGGCGAGCGAGGGCCTGCGCCGCGGGGCCTCGAAGATGGAGGAGATGGCGCGCTTCGATCCCGACGAGCGCCCCGTGGCCGTGCAGATCTACGGACGCGACCCGGCGGTGATGGCCGAAGCCGCCAAGATCGTCGAGGACAGCGGCGCCGGCATCTGCGACATCAACATGGGCTGCCCCTCGAAGAAGGTGTGCGCGCACTCCGGCGGCTCGGCGCTCCTCCGCGATCCCGAGCTGGCCACGCAGATCGTGCGGGCCGTGCGCGCGGCGATCACGATTCCGCTCACGGTGAAGATGCGCAGCGGTTTCGACGCCGAGAACCGCAACGCGCCCGACATCGCCTACATGTGCCAGGAGGAGGGCGCCGAGGCGATCACCATCCATTGGCGCACGCGGACCGACCTGTACAGCGGCACGCGCGCGGTCGACAAGATCGCGGAGGCCAAGCAGCGGGTGCGCATCCCGGTCATCGGCAACGGCGACATCGTGGACTTCGAGAGCGCGGCGCGGATGTTCCGCGACACCGGCGTGGACGGCGTCATGGTCGGCCGGGGCGCGGTCAAGAACCCCTGGGTGTTCCTGCAGATCGGGCAGCAGATGCGCGGTGAGGAGCCGATGGTCGTCACCGCCGAGGTGAAGCGCCGGGTGCTGCTCGGCTACTTCCAGTCCATACGCGACGCGTTCCGTACGGACTCGGGATCGCTCGGGCGCATGAAGAAGATCGCCAACTACTTCACCCACGGGCTCCCGCACGGCAGCGCCCTGCGCGTCGCGTTCCTGCACAGCCAGAGCATCGAGGAGGCCGTCGGCCACACCGAGCGCTACTTCGAGCGCCTCGCCGTCTTCGAGGCGGGCGGGCCGTGGCAGAGGGACCCGCAGGATCCCGTCGAGGAGATCGCGGCATCCGCTTGATGCGGGCCGCTAACCGGGCTGCCGGGTATTAGGTTGGGGGGGTGCGACAGACCCTCGTTCCGGGCGCCTTCACCGCCTCCGTCGCGGAGGCGCCGCGCACGGCGTTGACCGGCACCTCGGGGCGCACGTACCGCCCGGGGGCGGCCCCGATCGGCGTCGGCGCGCAGGCCGAGGTGTGGCCGGCGCTCCGGGACGACGGCGCGCGCGTCGCCATAAAGATCTCCCACCCCTCCCCCGCGGCCAGCACCGCCGTGGCGCGCGAGGCCGATCTGCTCGACGCCCTCGCCGCCGCCGGCTTCACCCACGCGGTCACGTGCCTCGACCGGGTGACCTCCGACGGCCGCGCCGGCTTCGTGATGCCGCTCTACGCGATGGACGCCGACGGCCACGTCCGCGCCGTGATCGCCGCCGCGCCGTCCACCGCCATCGAGGCGGTCCTCCACTGCGTCGCCAACATCGCGCGCGCCCTCGGCGAGCTCCACGAGCTGCCGCTCGAAGGGGTCGACGGGCGCGTCGTCCATCGCGACATCAAGCCCGAGAACCTGCTCGTCGGGGGTGACGGCGGGCTCCTCCTCGCCGACTTCGGCGGTTCCCTGCTCGTGGAGGGCCCGGGCTCGATGGAGCTCGGCGTCTTCGGCTCGCCGATGTGGGCCCCGTTCGACCAGATGTTGCCTGGCCTGCCGGAGCCGAACCCGACCTGGGACACCTACGCGTGCGGGGTCCTGCTCTTCTGGTGGATCACCGGCGGGCGGCCCGCGTACCAGGCGGATCCGTGGCCGATGCTCACCGTGCGCGGCCGCGCGATCTGGGCCGCGCTCTGCGGGCTCTCCGAGGCCGACGACACGTCCGCCCGCGCCACCACCCTCACGCTGCTCGACGCGCGCGAGGGCACCCGCGCCGCCGAGCTCGTCGACGTGCGCGGCCATGCCGCCATCCAGGACACCGATCGGGAGGCCATCGCGGCGGGCGTCCGCACCCTCGCCGACGTGACCCGCTACGGGGAGGGCGCGCTGGCCGACTGCGCGCAGGACGTGGCGGATCTGCTCGCGCGCGGGCTCTCGCCGCTGTCGCACCCCTCCCCCCCGAACCGCTACTGGCGCGCCGCCGACCTCGCCGACGAGCTCGACGGCATCGTGTCGCGCCTCGTCATGGCGCGCGCCGCTCGCGCCGCGGACACCGAGCGGGCCGGCCTCCGGGCGCAGGTCCGGGAGATGTCCGGCCCGTCCCGCCGTGTGCGCGTGGCGGGCGCGGCCATCGGCGGTGGCATGCTCGTCGCCCTCCCCGCGCTCGCGCTGGTGGGGTGGCTCTGGCGCCCGGTCGAGCTCCCCTCCGTGGCCGCCACCGACGCCGTCACGGTGGCCGCGGGCACCTACGTCATCGGCGACGTGTGGGGGGATGGCGAGGCCGACGAGCGGCCGGTGCGCTCGGTCACCCTCGGCACCTACCGGGTCCACCGCACCGAGGTGAGCAACGCGGCGTACACGTCGTGCGTCGACGCGCGGGTGTGCGAGCCGCTCGCCTGGCGCGACCCCGCGAGCCCGTACGCCCTGGACCGGAAGGCGGGCGAGCCCTTCCGCGACCTCGTCGGGGACACCCTCCCGGCCGTCGGGGTCACGTGGCAGCAGGCCGTCACGTACTGCGCGTGGGCCGGCGGGCGGCTCCCCACCGAGGAGGAGTGGGAGGTGGTCGCCACCAGCTTCTCCGGGGGCGACGCCGCGGAGGACAAGCGGCGGTGGCCGTGGGGGGACTCCCCGCCCGACTGCACCCGGGTCAACGCGGGCGAGTGCCAGCTCGGGCAGACCGTGCCCGTCGACTCGCTCCCGGGCGGCGAGAGCCCCTGGGGCGCGCGGCACCTCGTCGGCAACGTGTGGGAGTGGACCTCGAGCGGCTACACCGTGACCCGGCGGCAGCTCTTCCGGAAGGTCGTCGAGGAGCACCGCGTGCTCCGGGGCGGCTCGTACAACTCCGTGCGTGCGGCGATGCGCCCCACGTTCCGGCGCCACGCCGACCCCGCCGAGGTCTCCGAGGTGCACGGGTTCCGGTGCGTGTTCGATCCGGCGCGGGTCGGATCGCGCTGATCGGTGGGGGCGGTGGGCGCCGTTGGGGCGGTCGGAACCGGCGTGAGGCTCAGGCCAGGGCGCCTCCGCCGTACGCCTCGTCGTAGTCGGCGGCCGCGGCCTGGATGACGGCGAGGGCGTGCGCGGCGTCGTACACCGCGTCGATGGCGACGGGTTGGCCGCCCGGCGAGAGCTTGTACGTCATGAAGTAGTGGCGGAGCCGCTCGATGATGCCGACGGGGAGCTCGGCGAGCTCCCGCACGTCCCCCCACACCGGGTCCTGGTGGAGGACGGCGACGATCTTGTCGTCGGCCTCGCCGGCGTCGACCATGCGCAGGCCACCGACCACGCGCACCCGCAGGAGGATGTCGGCGCGATCGATGGGGCGCTCGCTGATGACGCAGACGTCGAGCGGATCGCCGTCCCCCCTCACGGCGGCGGGGCAGAGCGCGGCGACGCGCGCGGCGCAGAGCGTGCGCGGCAGAAAACCGTAGAGCGTCGGCGGGAGCGAGGCCGTGCGCTGCGGGCGGTCCACCATGAGGTAGCCCGTCAGCTTGTCAACCTCGTACTTCACCTGGTCGAACGGCGTGATCTCGATGTACGCGTGAAACAGCCCGGGCGTGGTGGGCGCGAGCGGCAGGCCGTGCCAGGGGTGCGGACGGTGCGGCAGGTAGGGCTTCATCGTCGCGGTCTAACCCCGTGTACTCGCGCGCGGTCCACGGCGCGGGTTGAGAGCGCGCTCCGAACGGCGTAGGCTGCGCCGCCGTCCGGAGGCCCACATGTCCATCGAGGTCCGCCCCATCTCACTCCCGAAGGACGCCAAGGCCTTCATCGACGTGTGGTGGAAGGTCTACAAGGGCGATCCGCACTGGGTTCCGCCGCTCCGCTTCGAGCGCCTCCACTTCCTCGACCCGGGTAAGAACCCCTACTTCAAGTCCGCCCACGTCCAGTGCTTCATCGCGTACCGCGATGGCGAGGCCGTCGGCACGATCTCGGCGCAGGTCGACGCGGGCTACCAGAAGGTCGAGGACAAGGTCGGCTTCTTCGGCTTCTTCGAGTTCGTCGAGGACGAGGCCGTGGCCCGCGCGCTGCTCGAGGCCGCGCTGGATTGGCTCCGGGGCCAGGGCATGACCCGCACCATGGGGCCGTTCAACTTCAACACCAACCACGAGTGCGGCGTGCTCGTCGACCCGTTCGACAGCGATCCCCTCGTGCTCATGACGTGGAACAAGCCGTACTACCCCGCGATGTACGAGCGCCTCGGCCTCACCAAGACCAAGGACATGCTCGCCTACTGGATGGACAACGACGGCCCGTGCCCCCCGCGCATCGCCGCGCTCGCCGACCGGTTCATGCAGCGCCACCCCGAGATCAAGCTCCGGCCCTTCAACGTGAAGGACTTCGACGGCGAGGTGGCCCGGGTGCTCTCGATCTACAACTCCGCGTGGGAGGACAACTGGGGTTTTGTCCGGATGACCGACGAAGAGTTCCTCTACATGGCGAAGAACATCAAGGACATGATCGACCCCCAGTACTGCTACATGGCGGAGATCGACGGTCGCGCCGCGGCGTTCTCGGTGACGCTCCCCGACTACAACCAGGTCGCCAAGCCGATGAACGGCCGCATCTTCCCGTTCGGCTGGTGGTATTACCTGACACGCAAATCCCGCGTGAACCAGATCCGCATCTTCACCCTGGGCATCCACAAGGACTTCCAGCACCTGCCGCTGGGCGCCCCGCTCTACAAGAAGACGTGGGACGCCGGGGTCGAGAACAAGGTGCGCGGCGCCGAGGCGAGCTGGATTCTCGAGGACAACACGCGGATGCGCGGCGCGCTCGAGAAGCTCGGGGCGCGTGTGTACAAGACGTATCGTATCTATGGGACGGACTTGTAGGGGGGCGGCCGTGCTCAAGCGTTCCACCTGGCCCGCCGGGACCGTCCACCGGCTCGAATTGGACTCCGCGCTGCTCGTCGGCAACCGTCCCGGCGATCCGACGCGCCGCCCGGTCCTCGTCTACACACCGCCCGGCTACGACGCGTCGCGCCCCTTGCCGCTGATGGTCGATCTTGTCGGCTACACGGGCTCCGGCGCCTCGCACACCAACTGGCGCCCCTTCTCGGAGAACCTCCCCGATCGGCTCGACCGCCTGCACGCCGAGGGCCGCATCGGCGATGTCGTCGTCGCGCTGCCCGATTGTTTCACCGCCTACGGCGGCAACCAATACATCGACTCGCCGGGCACGGGCCCGTACATGCGCCACCTCGTCGAGGAGGTGGTGCCGTTCGTCGAGGCCCACTTCCCCATCCTGCCCGGCCGCGAGCACCGCGCCGTGTTCGGCAAGTCGTCGGGCGGCTACGGGGCGCTGGTGCACGGCCTCCTCCGGCCCGACTTCTGGGGCGCGATCGGCGTGCACTCGGGGGACGCCGGCTTCGAATACCTCTTCCTCGCCCCGCTCGCGCGGCTGGCCACCCGCCTCCTCGACCACGACGGCGACGTCGAGGCGCTGCTCGTGACGTTGCATGCGAAGCCCAAGCTCACCGGTGACGACACCGACGTCCTCATGACCATCGGCATGGCCGCCCACTTCGACGGCGACGCCGGCGCGCCCCTCGGCTTCCACCTCCCCTTCGAGTGGCCCACCGGCCGCCTCCGCGCCGACCGCTGGGAGAATTGGCTCGCCTGGGATCCCGCCCGCATGGTCGAGCGGCGTTGGGAGGCCTACGCCCGGCTCCGCGCCGTGTACATCGACTGTGGCCGCAAGGACCAGTACCACCTCCTCTGGGGGGCCCGTCAGATCCACGCGACGCTGACCGCGCACGGCGTGGCGCACCGGTACGAGGAGTTCGACGACAACCACTCGGACGTCGACTACCGGATGGATGAGAGTCTGCCCTACTTGTATGGGGCGATCGCGTAGTTGGATCGCGGGCTCGGGTGCTTCGCACCCGAGCCCGGTGCGGGGGCTCCCCGCCCCCGCAACGCCCCCGGGGATCGGTGGCGGGTTGGTTTAGGGGCGCGATTCATCGCGCCCGACGTTCGCGCGTCAGACGAAATCGGCCGCCTGACGTCCGATAGCCCGGGATTGAGCGCCATCCTCCCCTTCCGGACGTCCCTGACGTCCGGAAGGCCGGGGTACGGCGCCATCCTCGCCTTCCGGACGTCCATGACGTCCGGAAGGCCGGGGTACGGCGCCATCCTCGCCTTCCGGACGTCCCGGGCGCTGTCCGCCGCTACGGCGGCACGTCACACTGCCCGTGCGCGCACTCGCCCCAGCACGCCATGGCACCCGCGTCGGTGATGCCGCACGCGTGCGTGTTGCCGCACGAGAGTTGGCTGAACGCCGCGTCGGGCGCGTCGGTCAGGTACGGGCCCCAGCACGACGCGCGCCCGTCGATGTCGAGCACGCAGCCGCCATCCTCGCCGCCGACGCAGACGTCGACGTAGTCGATACCCATGGGCAGGCCTCCGTCGGGCGTCCAGTCCCCGCCGGTGGCGACGTTCCAGCACGCGATGGGCGCGCCCAGGACGACGGCGCAGGCGTGGTCCCACACGCCGACGGCGCGGTAGGCGCCGACGCGCTCGGGGTAGAGGCCCGCGGGATCGAAGCACACGACCGGTCCGTCCGTGCAGCGATGTGGCGGGCGTTCATTCGTCCACGACTACCTCAAGAACGAACATTCCGCTGGAACGCGCATCACCGCCGATCCGGGGGGCGTTGCGGGGGGATCCCCCGCACAAGGGCCGGGCGCGCAGCGCCCGGCCCGCCCTCCCCTCCCCCTTTGACTGGCCGCAACCTCCCGAAGAGCGCCCCCACGGTCGAACAACACGCCTGAAAGGCCGCCATCACCCGACGTGTCAACGTGGCCGTGGGGTTGGCGCCGTGCGGCGGGTCCCGCCGGTGGGCCCCCCCTGGGGGGGACCGGCGGGGGGCCCCGGCCGCGGTTCTCGGCGCCAACCCCAACGGCCACACCCAAACGCCAAAAGAGCGGCCAAGCCAGAGCTACTCGACCGTGACACTCTTCGCGAGGTTCCGCGGCCGGTCGATGTTGCGACCCAACGCCAACCCCGCATGGTACGAAATCAACTGCAACGGCAGCACCGTGAGCAGCGGGCTGATGAGCGAGCTGCGGGTGCGGGGCACCGGGATGGACACGTCGGCGAGGGCGGCGGACGCTTCGTCCCCCTCCGAATGCACGATGATGAGGCGCGCGCCGCGGGCCTTCACCTCCTGCACGTTGGAGAGGGTCTTGTCGCGCATCACGTCGTCCGGGACGATGGCCACGACCGGCGTGTTCGCATCGATGAGCGCGATGGGGCCGTGCTTCATCTCGGCCGCCGGGTAGGACATGCACGGGACGTAGGCGACCTCCTTCAGCTTGAGCGCGCCCTCCATCGCGACGGCGTGCGAGACGCCGCGGCCGAAGAAGAACACGTACTTGCCGCCCGCCACCATGTCGACCGCGGCGGCGATGGGGCCCGGCTCGGCGAGGTAGCGGGCCACGAGATCGGGCACGCCGAGAAGTTCGTTGCCGAAGCGGCGCCCCTCGTCCGCGCCGATGTTGCGGGTGCGCGCGAACATCAACGACGCCACGAGCAGCGCCGCGACCTGCGACGTGAACGCCTTGGTGCTCGCGACGGCGATCTCGGGCCCGGAGTGGACGTACACGCCGCGACCGCACGCGCGCGCGATCGAGGAGCCGACCACGTTGACGACACCCATGACGCGGCCGCCCTTGACCTGGACCTCGCGCACGGCACCCAGGGTGTCGGCGGTCTCGCCGCTCTGGCTCACGGCGAGGAAGAGCGCGCTCGGATCGATGACCGGGTTGCGGTAGCGGAACTCGCTCGCGATCTCGGCGAAGGCGGGGATGCGGGCGAGGTGCTCCATCGCGGCGGCACCGACGAGCCCCGCGTGGAAGCTCGTGCCGCAGCCGAGGATGCCGACGCGGCTGATGTTGGCGATGTCGCGGGTGGTGAGATCGAAGCCGCCGAGGCGCGCGCCGCCCTCCTCCGGCACGACGCGCCCCGAGAGGCAGCGCCGCAAGCTCTCCGGCTGCTCGTGGATCTCCTTGAGCATGTGGTGGTCGAAGTCACCCTTGCCGGACCACGTGAGCTCCTCGGCGAGCTCCTCCATCGCGTGCGAGATCGTGGCGCCGTCGAGGCGGAAGAGCTCCCAGCCCTCCGCGGTGATGCGCATGATCTCGCGATCCTCGAGGTACATGACCTGGCGCGTGTAGCCCGCGAGCGCGGTGGGATCGGAGGCGAGGAAGGTCTCCCCCTGGCCCTTGCCGACCACGAGCGGCGAGCCGTTGCGGGCGGCGATGATGAGCCCGGGGTGGTCAGCGAAGGTCACAGCGATGCCGTAAGTGCCCTGGACCGGCTGGAGCGCCGCGCGCACGGCCTCCAGCGGATCCCCCCGGTAGAACTTGCGAATCAGGTGCGGGAGCACTTCGGTGTCGGTCTGCGACCGGAAGTGCACCCCCTCCTCCTCGAGGAGCGCGCGGATCGCGGCGTAGTTCTCGATGATGCCGTTGTGCACCACGGCGATACGATTCGTAGAATCGACGTGCGGGTGCGCGTTGGCCTCGGTCACGCCGCCGTGCGTGGCCCAGCGGGTGTGCCCGATGCCGGTGTGGCCGGGCGTGGCCAGATCGACCGCCTCGGCGAGGCTCGCCACCGGCCCGACGCGACGCACGATGTGTACGCCCCCGTCCAGGATGGCCATTCCAGCGCTGTCGTAGCCCCGGTACTCGAGGCGACGAAGCCCTTCCAACAACAGGGGCGCGGCGAACCGCGGCCCGACGTATCCAACGATGCCACACATGCGGGCCCTCCTAACCGCGGGCCCCCCTAGTGGCGGGCAAAGTGGATGGAGACGACGGCCTCGGCCTCCCCCGGCATGACCGGCGAGGAGTACCGCAAGGCGCCGACGATCCGGGCCGCGATTCGAAGACGTGCACCTGCAAGGCCCGGGCCACCTTCCGAGAGCCACCGTCGCACTTGCGTCATCGACCAGCCCGCGGCGAGCTCGCCGACCGGCACGCCCTCGAGGGTCAGGACCGCGTGCTCGCGCTCGAGCTCCATCGTGAGCGAACGGTGCGGCATGCCCGCGATCGCCGCTTCGAGGGCCTCGATCGGGCCCTTCACCCGCACGGCCACGCCACGGAGCTGGACCACCTCGGGCGGCGACACGGCGGTGTCGGAGAGCGTCGCCACCAGCGAGGTCAGGCGCTCGACCGCGGACTCCAGCCCCGGCCGCGGGTTGTGGTCGTCGAGCTCCATGAAGCCGTGCACCGCGGTGATCGGGCCGCGGAGCTCGTGCACGATGCTGGAGAGGAGGAGCTCACGGTCCAGGAGGGTGCGGGCAAGATCCATCCCCGCCACCTACGCCGCCGGCCGGACCCGGGCACGGACGTCGCGTCAGCGGGGGAGCGCGGCTCGGAGCGCGACGAGCGCGGGCTCGGGGAGGTAGCGGGCGACATCCCCCCCGTTCATGGCGATCTCCTTCACGAGCGAGCTCGACACGAAGATGTTCTGCGGGTCGGTGAGGAGGAAGACGGTCTCCACGTCGGGCGCCATGTCCATGTTCGCGAGCCCGGTCTGGAACTCGAACTCGAAGTCGGTGACGGCGCGCAGGCCGCGCAGGATCGCGCCGGCGCCGATGCGTCGGCAGTAGTTGACCAGCAGGCCCTCGAAGGTGTCGACGCGCACGCCCTTGATGTCGGCGGTCACCTCGCGGAGCACCTGCTCCCGCACCGCCAGCGGCATCATGCGCTGCTTGCGGACGTTGTGACCGATGGCCACCACCACCTCGTCGAACAGCGTCGTGCCGCGGCGGATCACGTCGAGGTGGCCGTGCGTGACGGGGTCGAAGCTGCCCGCGTACACGGCGACCCGCCGGCTCACCGCCCCTTGATCTTGTTCCACCAGCCCTCCGACTTCTCCCCATAGTAGCGGGTGAGCATCTTGCCGAACCGCTCCTGCTCGCGCATCTCGGTGAAGGCGGGGTCGACCCGGATGTCCTGCCGGAACTCGATGTTGTGGAGCGTGTCGAGCTTGCGCATGCCTGCGAGCGACTTCTGGAGGAAGCGGTAGCTGCGTTCCTCCTTGCCCATGGCGGCGTAGATCTTGGCGCGGTGCAGATCGGCGTAGGGGTCGTCCGGGGTGAGGACCTCGAGCTTCTCCATGATGGCGAGCGCCTCGTCGAAGCGCCCCTGGTGCGCGAGGCACACGGCGAGGTTGTTGAGCGCGTGGTCGTCGTCGGGGGAGAGCCCGAGCGCGATCCGGTAGAGCTCCTCCTCCTTCTCGTAGGCGCCCTCGCGCTTGTACACGAGCGCGAGGTTGTTCCAGCCCGCCGGATCGTCCGGATAGAGGCGGGTGAACTTGTCGTAGGTCTTCTTCGCCGCGGCGAGATCGAGCGCGAGGTACTCGTAGTACGCCCGGATGGTGAGCCCGGCCGGATCGTCGGGGTTGAGCCGCAAGAGCTGGTGGGCCACCTCGAGCTGCTGCTGGATCTGCCGGGCGTCCTTCCGCGCGTCCTCGGTGTCGTACCAGTCGGTGAGGCCCCAACCCTCGTCCACGTGCACGGCGATGGGCTTGTCCTCGAGCTCGTCCTCCTCGGCCTTCTCCTCCTCCTCGACGACGACCTCGTCGATCGGGCGGTCCTCGTCCTCGGTGTCGCCCGCCTCGGTGGTGACCGTGGGCCGGGCCTGCGTCTCCGCGCCGTCCTTCTCGCCGTCCCGCACCTTGTCGCCGACGTTCTTGCCGCCCCCGACGACCTCCCGCGGGCCGTCGTGGCCGGGCTGGAGGTAGTAGCTCTCGATGGCCTCGCCCCCACCGGGGCGCGGCGTGCTCTTCGCGATGACGCCCTGGTCCTTCCCGTCGAACTGCTCGTCGAGCAGGCGGGCGATGTACTCCGGGGTCGGCTCGGGGCTCCCGTGCGGCGCGGGCGAGGCGAAGAGCCGCAGCAGGAGCGCGATCTGGAGGAGCAGGACCGTCATGGAGAGCATGATGACGGGCAGCACCACGTCCCCCTGCTCCCAGTTGAAGCGCGCGAACCGGGACTGCCGCACCGGCGCGACCTGGACCTCGACATCCCCGTGGCGCAGCGACACGGTCTCACGGGCGCCGATGTGGCGGCTCGTGCCGTCCGGCGCCGTGAGCTCCCACCCGGTCGCCGAGCGGCGCACGCGCAGATCGAGGGGGGTTTCGGGGACCAGCTCGCCCTGCTTCGCGGCGACCCGGGTGCCGATCGGCCTCTCCCCCACCCTCACGGTGAGCTGAAGGGCCTGGGATCCGCCCGCCGGCTCGGCCGGTGGCTTCGCGGGCGGCGGCGGCGGTGGATCGTCCATCGAAGAAGCCGACACCTCCACAAGGTAGCCGCTTCCACGCCCCTCGGCGCACCTTCCACGCCCGGTCGACCCAGAGTGGCGCGGCTACCTACGGGGGCTTACCAAAGGTCGCGATGCCAAGCGCCGCGGCCATCATCATCGGGAACGAGATCCTGAGCGGGAAGTTCGCCGACGAGAACGGCCCGTACCTCATCCGACGGCTCCGTGAGCTCGGCGTCGACCTCGTGCGGATCGTGTTCCTGCCCGACGTCATCGAGACCATCGCGGCCGAGGTGCGCACCGCCTCCGCGACGTTCGACCACGTGTTCACGAGCGGCGGGGTCGGACCCACCCACGACGACCTCACGTTCCCCGCCATCGCGGCCGCGTTCGACCGCCCGCTCGTGCGGCACCCGGTGCTCGCCAAGGTGCTGGAGGAGCGCGGCAAGGCCCCGAACCTGGCCGCCTACCGGATGGCCGAGGTGCCCGCGGGTGCGGAGCTCTGGTGGGACGGGAACGTGGTGTTTCCCCTCGTGGTGATGCGCAACGTCGCGATCTTCCCCGGCGTGCCCGCGCTCTTCCGGATGAAGTTCGAGGCGGTCGCCCACCGGTTCACCGGCGTGCCGGTGGCGTGCGAGCGCATCGTCACCGAGCTCGGCGAGCCCGACATCGCGGAGGTGCTCACCGAGGCCTCGGAGCGTTGGCCGACCGTGGCGATCGGGAGCTATCCCCGGTTCGAGACCACCCCGCACACCGTCATCGTCACGATGGAGGGGCGGGACTCCGCCGCGATCGGGGCGTGCGAGGCGTGGCTTCGGGAGCGGATCCCAACCGTAGGGTCCGCCGCGCCAGCGTAGAGAGGGCCATCCCGTCCACCTCGGCGGTCGGGACCCACCGCGCCTCCTGGTAGCCGCCCGCCGCCCGGGCGACGCCGTCCACGCGCGCCGCGTAGACCGTCGTGTGCAGGCGCAGGTGCGAGAAGACGTGCGTGACCGTGCCGAGGGCCGTGGCGTCGACGAGGGAGAGGCCGAGGCGCTCGGCGAGGGCGCCGGAGAGATTGTCCCCGAGGGCGCCCGGGAGCTCCCACAAACCGGCGAGCAGCCCCGTCTCGGGCCGGCGCGCGAGGAGGATGCGGCCATCGACACGCGCAAGGGCCGCGACGGCCACGGCCTCGGGGACGGCCGGCTTCGGGGCCTTGGCGGGGTATCGCTCCGGGGCGTCGACCCCGGCGCACCCGGCGCGCACGGGGCAGAGGAGGCACGAGGGAGACGAGGGAGTACAGACGGTTGCGCCCAGCTCCATGAGCGCCTGGTTGAAGTCTCCCGCCTCGCCCTTCGGGAGCCAGGCCCGCGCGGTGTCCCAGAGCCGGGCCTTGATGCGCTTCGGGTCCTCCGCCCAGGCCATCCACCGGCAGATCACCCGCTCGACGTTGCCGTCGACCAGCGCCTCGTCGAGCCCGAGCGCGATCGAGGCCACGGCGCCGGCGGTGTACGGCCCCACCCCCGGCAGCGCCCGCAGCCCCTCGGCATCCGCGGGGAAGCCCCCCTCCGCGGCCACCACCCGCGCGGCCGCGTGGAGGTTCCGCGCCCGCGAGTAGTAGCCGAGCCCGCTCCAGCGCTCGAGCACCCGCTCCAGCGGGGCTGCGGCGAGGGCATCGACGGTCGGGAAGTCCCTCATGAACCGCTCGAAGTACGGGATCACCGTGTCCACGCGGGTCTGTTGGAGCATGATCTCCGAGACGAGCGTGCGGTACGGGCTCACGTCGTCACGCCACGGCATCGAGCGGCGGGAGGCGCGGTACCAGGCGAGCAGGGCCGTCGTGTCCATGGGCGCAGCTAACCCGCGTGGGGGCCGGACCCTGGAGTCAGGGCCAGGCGGCGGAGTAGACCTGCCCCTTCATGCCGTCTCCGTCGAGCGGGGCGCCGAAGAGCAGCTCCGTGACGCCGTCGCCGTCGAGGTCGCCGATGGCCACGCCGCGGCCGAAACCGACCCCGGTGGCCTCGCCCAGCCACACCGCGTCGGCGTCCGCGAAGCCGTAGGTGCCGGCCGCGGCGCCGCCCGCGAACACGGCGACGGCCCCCGCGTCGGTGCCGCCGCCGTCGTGGGCGGGCGCGCCGAACACGAGGTCCACGCGGCCATCGCCGTCGAGGTCGGCCGAGTCGAAACCCCGCCCCAGGGCGTCGCCCGGCGCGACGCTCTCGAACACGCGCGTCGCCACGTCTTCGATGGATTCGCTTCCCGTGACCGGCCCCGCGACGAGCCAGCACTGATCGAGCATGTCGATGCCCGTGGCTCTCGGGACCACGAGCACCTCCCCGGTGCCGTCCCCGTCGGTGTCGCCCACCCAGCGCAGGTCCGGGGGCCCACCGGAGGTGTAGATCTCCGCGTCCGAGTGCCCGCCGAGTGGCCCCTCCAAAACGTCGATTTTGCCACTTCCGTGCGAGCTGAGCACGAGGTCGTCCACACCATCGCCGTTGAGGTCGCCGCCCGTGGCGCCGTATGCGAGGTAGCTGTAGCCGTAGTAGGTAAAGTCGGCGTCCGCGGCGCCGTACGTGCCCGGCGCGAGCGGGCCGGCGTAGACGTATGCCTCGCAGTACCCGCCGGTCCAGTCCTCGCACGGCGCGCCCAGGAGCACGTCCGCCGCGCCATCGCCCGTCACGTCCCCGACGGGGTGGACGAACCCCGCGACCACGCCCCCCGGCGCGCCCGCGAGGTCGAACGTGACCTCGGCGTCCGCGAGCACGCCGGCGCCCGTCGGCCGCGAAAGGAACACGCCGGGCGGGCCCGGCGTGCCCAGGACGCTCACGCCGAGGTCGGCCACCCCGTCGCCGTCGAGATCTCCGACCCGGCCCGGCAGGATCTCGCTCATCGTGAGGTTGTTTCGCGACGTGTCGGGGGTGAGGGTCGCCACCGCGTCGACGAGAGACGCGCCCGCGGCGAGGCCGCCGTTCCACACGTAGAGCGTGCCCGCCGTGTCCGCCACGGTCGGGTTCCCGACCACGACGAGCTCGTCCAGCCCGTCTCCGTCGAGGTCCCCGGGGCAGGCGAGCGCCTCGCCCACGGTTGCGTCGGCCGCGGGCCCGACGAGCGCCAGCACGCGCCCCGGGAGGTCGGGGCAGGGGCCGTCCACGAGGCCGTCACAGTCCTGGTCCACCCCGTCGCCGCACTCCTCTACGGCGCCGGGACTGATGGTCGGGTCGGTGTCGTCGCAGTCGGTGGTGGCATAGCCGTCGCGGTCGGTGTCCGTAGGGACCATCGCGGTCGCGGCCAAGGCGAGGTAGCCGCGTCGTGTTCCCGAATCGCCGAACACGAGGTCACCGAGGCCGTCGCCGTCGATGTCGCCGGCCGCCGCGAGATGCTCATGCAACGCGCTGCCGGCCGCCTCCTCGGCGAGGTAGATCGACTCCGCCACCGTGATCGCCTCCGTGCCGGACCGGCGGCGGCCGCGGAGCAGGTAGGTGCCCGAGAGCACGCCGTAGGAATAGGGACTGACGCCGACCACCAGGTCGTGGGTCCCATCGCCGTCGGTGTCCCCGGGGTTCACGAGCCGGCGCAGCTCGTGCCCCTCGTGGGCGAACAGCGTGGCATCCGCGTCCGCCACGGTCAGCTCGGCGGCGACCGGGCCGTAGAACAGCAAGAGCGCGCTGGGCTCGAAGACGACGAAGGCGAGATCGCCGTGGCCGTCGGCGTCGAAGTCCCCGCTCGTCGCGAACAAGCCGAGACTTCGGCGTTCGTCCCCCTCGACGCGCACGGTGGCGTCCGCACGCGTCAGCTCGCCTGTCGGCCGTGCGTACACGGCCCCCCGGCCGAGCGAGTAGGTGCCGATGTAGAGGTCGTGCACGCCATCGTCGTCGACATCTCCGGCGTCGAAGACGGGGGTGCTGTAGCGGCCCTCGCCCGCCACGTGGGCGTACGCCTCCGAGGTCGCGAGGGCGCCGTGGGCGAGGGGCCCGCGGAAGATCCAGGCCTCGCCGCCCTCGCCGCCCAGGGCGAGGTCGACCGCGCCATCGCCGTCCAGGTCGAGCACGGCCGCGCTGGTGAACGTTCCGGTCACGGTCACGCACGCGACGTGGCTCTCTCCGGTGATCGGCCCGCAGTAGATGCTGACCTTGTCGATGGTCTGCGCCACGAGGTCGGCCGCGCCATCCCCGTCCACGTCACCCAGCGTCAGCAGCGCCTCGTTGGGGATGGACGCATCCGGCGCGGTGTGCAACCCGCCGGCATCCGCGCCGGAGATGATCCACAACGAATCCGAGCCGCCCACCACGAGATCCGCCCGCCCATCCCCGGTGAGGTCGTGGCCGCCGCCGACGCTCTGCCCGAAGCCCACCTCGGCGCCTTCGTAGATCCCGTCGGCGCCGCCGAGGTCGAACACCCCGCTCCGACCGGTGAGCGGGGCGGTGTCGGTGTCGTCGGGGCCGGTATCCCCGCTGTCGCCGCTGTCGCCGCTGTCGCCGCTGTCGCCGTCCCCCGAGTCGGGGCCCTCGGTGTCAGCCATCGCACTGTCGGCAGTGTCGCCGGTGCACGCCATGAAGAAAAGGAGGACCATGCACGCTCCGCGCGGACTCACTATACCGAAACAATCGCATGCGCACGCTCACGGACTGACGACGCGGGCCCCTCAGCGCAAGGCGCCCGCGCCAAGCGCGGGCCGCCGCCCCCCACCACCCCCTTCCTTAGACCGGAGCGCCCCGTAGCCACCCGAGCGCGGGCCGGGGAGGCGGCGGCCGTGCGCGGCGGGTGCCGCCGGGGGGGCCCCTCTGGGGTACCGGCGGTGGGCCCCGCCGTGCGGTTCTCGGCCGCCGCCTCTCCGGCCCCACGACAGACGGCTACGTTGCAAGCGATGTATGGCCCGCCCCCCGATCCGCGCCAGCTCTACGCGCCGACCGGGCTCTGGAGCGAGCCCGGGGCCTGGCTCGCCTGCCTGGTGATCGGCGCCCTGGTGGCCTGGCTGGGCGGCACCCGCCGCCCCTTCCTGTTCGTCCTCGGCGCCACGCTCGCCCTCACCACGCCGTTCGGCGCCTTCGCCACGACCTACGTGTGGGGCCAGTTCCCGACGATCGACAAGGCGGGCAGCCTGCTGTTCTACCTCGACGGCGTGATGTGGCGGTTCCTCGACCCCACCGACCCCGCCGTCCGGCTCGTCGGCGTGCACGTCGGGCACCTGTGGGTCACCTCGGTAGCCGATGTGTTCACACCGACCTTCGCGGCCTTCAACCTGCAAGCATTCTTCAACCTCGTTTTAGGCTGGTACTGCGCGTACCTGCTCCTCGACGAGCTCTCGGGCGATCGGGCGGTGAGCCTCCTGATGGGGTTCCCGTTCGGGATGGGGCTCCACCTGTTTCGAGATATCAACTGGTATACCATTGAAAAATCAGGCGTCTATTGGATTCCGCTCTACGCCTGGGCGCTGGTGCGGGCCTACCGGAGCGGAGGCCGATGGCGGTGGATCGCCGCGCTGATCTACGTCGCGGCCCTGTTCTACAACTTCTACCTGGGCCTCCTCTGCGCCGGCATCGGCGCCCTCGCGCTGTTCGCCCGCAAGCGCGACGTGACCCTCGCCGTCGCCGCGAGCGCGCTCGTCGCGCTCCCGCTCGTGGGGCTGCAGCTCCTCGCCCTCCGGGGAGAGGGCGCCCTCGGCGATCCCGAGACCTTCCTCACCCAGCGCGCGGCGCTCGACACCTTCGAGATCTGGCCGCCGAGGTGGAACCGGCTCGAGGCGTGGCGCGCCTTGAACGTGGTGGCGATCGGATTCGCCGCGATGGGGTTCGCGCAGCGCAAGAACCGGTGGCTCGGCGGGATCGGCCTCGTCTTCTTCGTCCTCTCGCTCGGCCCCGTCGACAACCCGGTCTACCGCCTGCTCTTCGACGTGGTCCCCGGCTTCTGGCGCATCGCGAAGCCGGAGACCTTCTTCCACGTCACCTGGCTCGCCATGCTCGCGGTGGCCGCGCGGCGCCTCGCGGACGACTACCCGAGCCGAGGGTTCGTCGCCCTCCTCGGCGCGCTCTTCGCGGTGGGCTGGGCGATCTCGATCCGCACCCACCCGGTCTACCCGCGGTTCACCCGCCCCCTCGACCTCACCCTCCCCGAGGATTGGGAGCGAACCGTACCGACGAGAACGACCCTGGCGCCCGAGGCTCCGACCCGATAAACGCGCGTTCCACTCCAGGAGTTCGAGATGAAGGTTCGCTCCAAGATTCGGGCCGGCGGCATCACGGGTGACAGCAAGACGATCGTGGGCGGGTTCCGCACCGCGTAGCAAACGCGGGCACCGGGGCGGGTGGAACATGCGGCACCGCGCCCCGGTTCGCGGTAACCTCGGACGATGATCTACTACCGACCGCACGGCAACGAGGTCGAGGTGTTCCGCGTCGCCGCGGCGCGCAAGCTGCCCATCCTGCTCAAGGGGCCGACCGGCTGCGGAAAGACACGGTTCGTCCGCTACATGGCGGAGCAGCTCGGGCGCCCGCTGATCACCGTCGCGTGCCAGGAGGATCTCGCCGCGGCCGACCTCACCGGGCGCTTCCTGCTCGAGGGCGGCTCCACCGTGTGGCGGGACGGTCCGCTCACCCGCGCCGTCCGCGAGGGCGCGATCTGCTACCTCGACGAGGTGGTGGAGGCCCGCGCCGACGTGATGACCGTGCTCCACCCCCTCACCGACGATCGGCGGGTGCTCCCCCTCGATCGCACCGGCGAGGAGCTCGTCGCGCCCGATCCCTTCCTCGTCGTCATCTCCTACAACCCCGGCTACCAGTCGGTGTCGAAGGAGCTCAAGGAGAGCACGCGCCAGCGGTTCGTGTCGCTCGCGTTCGACTACCCGACCGCGGGCGTCGAGGCGGAGATCGTGCAGGCGGAGGCCGGGTGCACGGCGGAGATCGCGCAGACCCTCGTGAAGCTCGGCCAGGGCTCCCGCAACCTGCGCGCCCACGGGCTCGGCGAGGGCGCGTCGACCCGCCTCCTCGTGTACGCGGCCACGCTCGTCGTGGCCGGCCTCTCGCTGAAGGAAGCCGCGGAGGCCACGCTCGTCGGCTCGCTGACGGACGACGTGGAGATGACCAAGGCGCTCCGCGAGCTCGTGCGCTCGGTGTTGGGGTAGGCCATGGGCGCGCCCACCGTCTCCGGGGAGGACACGCTCGCGGAGACGCTGGCCGAGTACGGCCTCACCGCGGCGGATCTCGGGCTCGCCGACGCGACCGACGACGACGCGGAGGCTGCGCTGTTGGCGCGCTTCCTGTTCGAGCCGCCGAAGCGCCAGGCCATCGGCGGCGAGCGCAACGGGCTCGCCCTCGATCGGGTCGTCAAGCAGCTCACCGCGCTGTTGCGGATGTTGTCGGGGCGCACGTTCTCCGTCGCCTACAGCGATCCGCCGGCCACGGACAACCTGAACATCTACCTGCCGAAGGCCGTCCCCGCGCCCGAGAGCTACGAGCAGGACCTGCTGCTCTACCGCGCGATGGCGCTCGTCCAGGTCGGGTTCCTGCGGCACGGCCTCCTCGAGGATCGCGCCGTGCTCGCCGAGCTCCATCGCGACTGGGTGCTGCGGAGCGCGTTCCACCTGCTCGCCGCCCGCTACGTGCTGCGCCGCTGGGGTGACGAGTACCCCGGCCTTCGCGACGATCTGCGCCGCGTGGCCGTGCTCGACAAGGCCGGCTCCATGCGCGTGAACGTGACCACCGTGCCGCGCGACGGCATGCCGGGCGCGTTCGTCCCCCTCTACGACGGCCTCGCCACCTGCCTGAACTGGCGCGAGCCGGGCCCGGAGGGGGATCCCGCGCGGCGGGCCATCCGGGTGGTGGATGCGCTGGGTGTTCATGGGGCAGGGGGGGCTTCCGCCCCCCCCGCTACGCCCCCCCCTGGCGTAGCGACCCTCCTCCTCCGCGAGGCCCGCACCCTCCGCGAGCACTTCCACCGCTTGCGACTCGGCCCGCCTCCCCTCCCCTGGTTCGTCGGCATCATCCGCCCCGAGTGGATCCTCGCCGACCTCGCGCGCGACATCGCCTACGAGCAGGAGTGGAAGAAGGGCAACAAGCCGCTGCGCCAGCTCCTCGAGGCGATGGCGCGCAACAAGGGGTCGGCGCTGCCGCCGCCTCCCACCCCGGAGGCGCCGCGTCGCGGCCTCCGCGCACGGCTGCTGGCGCGGATCTCCGGGCCCGACACCTCCGCCACGGCCCCCGCCTACGGGGCCCTCCGGGACGAGCACGTCGAGCAGGCCCGCGCCGCCGCCGCGTCCCGCCCGGAGGACGATCTCCTCGAGGCGCCGCCGAAGCCGGGCGCCGACGGGTCGCGGGAGTACGACGAGTGGGACGACGCCGCGGGCGTCTACCGGTTCGCGGCGGTCAAGGTCACCGAGGTGGAGGCGGCGACCGGCCCGCTCGGCGGCTACGAGAAGGTGGTCGCGGCGAACCAGCGCCAGATCAAGGAGATCCGGCGGCGCTTCGAGGCCCTGCGGGTCGAGGAGCGCTGGCTGCACGGACAGCCCGACGGCAGCGAGCTCGACATGAACCGGGCCATCAGTGCGCTCACCGACATCCGTGCTGGTCGGCAACCCGACGAGCGCGTCTACAAGCGCTACGTGCGGCAGCGCCAGACGGTCGCGATCCTCACGCTGGTCGACCTCTCGGGGTCCACCCAGGGGCACGTCATCCACCTCGAGCAGGAGGCCATCGTGCTGTTCGCCGAGGGGCTCCGGACGCTCGGGTTCCCTCACGCCTTCTACGGGTTCGGGAACACCCACCCCCAGGAGTGCCAGCTCCAGCGCATCAAGGGCTTCGACGAGGGCTATGGCGACCCCGTCTACAAGCGCATGGGGAACCTCCGCCCGAACGGCGCGACCCGCCTCGGCGCCTACCTGCGCCACGCCGGGTGGCTGCTCGGGAGCCGCCCCCAGGCCCGCCGGGTGCTGCTCGTGGTCTCGGACGGCAAGCCGGAGGACCGGGGCGAGTACCGCGGCCGCCAGGGGATCCGCGACACCGCGATGGCGGTGACGGAAGTGCGTCGGCTCGGCGTCCACGTGCACTGCATCAGCCTCGATCCGAACGAGGGCGCGGACAGCTACCTCACCGAGATCTTCGGCGCCGGCCGCTTCCTGAAGCTCGACGCCGTGGACGCCCTCCCCGCGCGGTTGCCCGAGGTGTTCCGCGGGCTCGTGCGCTGACGGCCCCGCTCACCCGGTCGTCGGCAGGGCGACCGTGCCGAACCAGTAGGCGTCGATCGTCCGGACCACGCGCACCAGGGCGTCGAAGTTGACCGGCTTGGTGACGAAGCTGTTGGCGCCGAGCTCGTAGGCGCGGCGGACGTCCTGGGCGGCGCTGCTGGTGGAGAGCACGACGACCGGGATGCGGCGGAGGAGCGGGTCCGCCCGGATCTCCGTGAGGGCCTCCCATCCGTCCTTCCGGGGCATGTTCAGGTCGAGCAGGACGAGGTCCGGGCTCCGGGCCCCGACATGCCGACCGCGCCCGGTCAGGAAGTCCATGAGGTCCTCACCGTCGTCCACGAAGACGAGCGTCCGCGCCGAGCCGGTCGCGTGGAAGGCGTGCTCGAGGAGGACCCGATCGTCGGGATCGTCCTCGCCGAGGAGGATCAGCCCAGCGGTCCGCATTCGATGCCCCCCCGATCCGGAGTTGCCCCCGTGGGGGCCCGCGGCAACGTGACGACGAAGCATGCCCCCTTGCCGGGGATCATCCGCGCCGTGATTCGTCCCTCGTGAAGCTCCGCCACGCGCTGGCAGATCGCGAGGCCGATCCCGGTCCCCTCGTAGCGGTCGAGCGGATGGAGGCGCTGGAACATCTGGAAGATCCGGTCGAGGTACTTGGGATCGAAGCCAATCCCCTCGTCCTCCACGAGCAGGCGGAAGAACGCGGGCCGTCGCTCGTCGCCAACCTCGTCGCCCGCGTCCTCGGCACGCACGACCACGCGAGCCGCCTCGCCGTGTCTACGGAACTTGATGGCATTGCCGAGCAGGTTCTCCAACAGTTGCCGCAGCAGGCCGGGATCGCCGCACGCGAGGGGGATGGCCCGCACGTCGACGGACGCGTGTTCGGGGTGGCCCTCGAGGAGGTCGGCGGCGACGACGTGGGCGAGGCGCGCGAGGTCGACCGGCGTGGCGACGACCTCGGCGCTGCTGATCCGCGCGAAGGCGAGCAGATCGCTGATGAGCTGCTGGAGGCGCTGGGCGGAGCGGCGCATGCGAGTGAGCGAGTCGGCGGCGGCGGGGTTGATGTCGGGCCCCAGCGCGTCGGCGAGGCGGTCGCCGAAGGCCACGATCTTCCGGAGGGGCTCCTGCAGGTCGTGCGACGCGACCGCGGCGTAGTTCTCCAGTTCGCGATTGGTGCGCCGGAGCTCGTCGGTGCGCTCGGCCACGCGCGCCTCCAGCTCGTCGGCCTCCTGCTTCAGCGCGGCTTCCGCCTGCTTCTGGACCTCGATGTCCGTCAGCGTGCCGACCCACTCCACGATCTCGCCGTGACGCCACTGGGCGACCGCCTGGCAGAGGTGCCACCGCCGCCGGCCCTCCTGCTCGAGCACGAAGGTCATGTGCCAGTCCTCCCCCGTGCGCACGGCGCGATCCCAGCTGGCCGCCACCGCCTCCCGCGCGTCGGCGTCCAGGTGCGGCGCGAGGCCCGTCACGAGCGACTCGCCCTTGACCAGGCCGCTCGAGGCCCGGTTCACGTAGGTGACCCGCCCGTCACGGCCGGCGGTGAACACCACCTGCGGCATCGCCTCGGCGAGGAAGCGGTAGCGCTGCTCCCCGAGCCGGAGCGCCTCGGCGTGGCGCTCGGCGCGGAGCCGCGCTTCGAGCTGGAGGCCCTGGAACCGGTAGAACAAGCCCGCGAAGACGAGCCCGGTCAACAGGACGGGCATCGCGGGGGACTGCCACCAGTCGTTCGGAGGCGCCCGGAATTGGTAGAAGAGGGTCCAGGTCTGGCCGGCGATGTGGAGCTCGCGCCGTAACGGGCTCCCCCACGGATGCTCGGCGGACAGGTCGTAGAGGAGGTCGGCGGTCGCCGGGTCGGGGCCGGAGTAGACGCGGACTGCCAGGTCCTGGCTGGCTCTCAGGGCCGGCCTGACGAACTCGCGGACGCGAAGGGGGGCGTAGACGAACCCCACGAGGCGGTCGCGTCGCTCCGCCACCGTGGCGAGGGGCACGTTGGTGTCGTAGTGCGGCAGGTAGATGAGGAAGCCGCTCCCGACCGCCCCCTCCTCCTGCACCAGCGTCACGATGGTGGACGCGGCCGCCTCCCCGCTGTCCCGGGCCGTCGACATGGCCTCCCGTCGCGCCGCTTCGCTCCACATGTCGAAGCCGACGGCGGCCTGGTTCCCGCGATCGCGCGGCTCCAGGTAGACGATCACCGCGGACCAATCGGTCGTGGGCGAGGGCCAGACTCGGAAGTTCTGCTCCCCCGCGGCCCGCATGCGGTCGACCAGGGCGGGCTGGCCCTCGGCGCGGACGTACGTCGCGTAGCCGAGGCCGAGGATGCTGGGATACCGCTCCCGGATGGTGAGGGGCTCGACGTAGGCCTGGAACTCGTGGGGCTCCACCCGCACGCTCGCCTCGAAGAACCCGAGGAGTCCCCGGAGCAAGGCGACGGTGACCTCGACCCGCTCCTGCAGGGTGCCGTGCGCGACCTCGACCCGGCGGAGGAGGCGTTGCTCGTCGCGCGAACGATCGAAGCGCGCGACGCTCAGCGCCGCGAGCACGACGAGCAGCACGTTGCAGGCGAGCAGGAGCCTCGGCCCCCGCCGCGGCTCCTCGGACAGCCAAAGGCGCACGTCCACTCTGCAACCCCTGCATCTGAGCTAATCCCGGGCCTCCGGCCGTCGGCCTCCGCCATCCTTCGTCCGCGTGCGCGGACAAATTCTGTCCCCCCTTCACGGTATCTTCTGCTCCCCCCGGAGCCAGCGTTGGGCAGCATCCAGATCCTCCTCGGCAAGACCCGCGTCCGTCGGCGGCGCGGTATCGCCCGAGGGGAGCTCTCGGGGGTGGATCGGTACGGCCGGCCCAACTTCCTCTACATCACCGACACCGTCCGCAAGGCCCGCACGGTCGAGGCCGAGTTCCTCCAGTACCGGGACGGCGCCGCGTTCCTCCCCACCGTCATGACCGCGAGCGAGCTGCTCGAGGACCTCGCCACGCGCCACGGGGATGGCCGGGCGTGCTGGTCCCTCGGCGGCACGGCCCTCGTCGCCGAGCGCCTGCTCCTGGCCGAGCCCGGCGAGTTCCCGTGGCTCTTCGCCCTGGGCGATCCGGAGCGTGTCGCGCGCTCCGCCGCCCGGCTCGCGACGGACTGGGACGAAGCGGAGCGCCCACCCCTCGACGCCCGGCCGGAGCTGGCGCGGTTCCTCACCCGGCTCCTCGCCCGCCTGGGCGCGGATCGGGCGCGCCGCCCGCTGGGGGAGGCCCTGCGGCAGCTCGCCGAGTCCCTGGGGCGGCCCGGCGTGGCCCTCACCCAGTGGCTCGCCACCCCCCACGTCGTCGTGATCGACGACGTGCTCCACCCGAGCCCCCTCCGCCGCCGCGTCCTCGTCGGGCTCGCGCGAGCATGGAGCTCGCTCGGGGTGCACGCCGTCTTCTCGTTCGAGAGCGGGCGCGACCTCGGGGGGGCCGAGGTCGGCCGGTTCTTCGACTACGACGACGACGAGTCGGTCGCCTTCCCGCTGCGCCCCTTCCAGGCCACGCGCGCCTTCCGGCGCTCCCTGTTCGCCTCGCTCGTCGCGGAGGGGGGCGAGGCCGACCTCGTCCTCGCGGGGCGGGACGGCCTCCGGGACGTCGGCCCCGGCGAGGAGGCGGGCCCCGCCGAGCCCCCCGACATCGCCGACCGGCTCTACACCGACGCGGATCCCGACGAGCGCGAGGGTGGTGACGCTGCCGAGGCCATCGCCGTGCCCCGCCTCGTGCGGTGGGCCGATCCCGCCGCCGAGGTGCGCGGCATCGCGCACGCGGTGAAGGCGCGGCTCCTCGAGGGCGCCGCCCCGGAGGACCTCTGCGTCGCCTTCCCCGGGCTCCCCGGCTACCTCCCGCTCGTGCGGCGGATCTTCGGCGAGCTCGGTGTCCCCGTCGAGATCTCCGTCGGGCGCCCCCTGCGCGCCCGCCCCGCCGCCGAGGTCGTGCTCGTGGCCGCGTCGAGCGCCGCGGAGGGCTTCCCGCTGGCCCCCCTGCTCGCCGTGCTCGCGTGCGACCTCGTGGGGGCCATGACCGGGGCCGACGCCCTCGCGCTCGCGCGCCTGTGTCGCGAACGGGGCGTGCCGCGCGGTCACCCGTCGACGTGGCGGTCCCGCCTGCCCGAAGCGGATCTCGAGCGCCACGAACCCGCCCTCGCCGCGCTCGCCGCCGCGTGTGATCTCCTCGCGCCTCTCGCCGAGGCCTCGTCGCCGGCGGCGTGGCGCGATCGGCTGGCCGGGCTCGTCGAGGCCTGGGAGCTGGTCGCCCACGCGGGCCGGGCCGAGGATCCGGCGGCGCGGGCGGCGTCGCAGATCGCGCTGGGCCGCGTCCTGGCCGCGGTCGACGAGGCCGCGAAGGACGCCGCGAGCGTCGACCCCGGCGCCTGGGAGCCCGCCCGCCTCGCGCGCCTCCTCGAGGAGCGCATCGAGGCGGCGAGCCTGCGCGATCTCGACGTGGGGCCGCGCCGCGTCCAGGTGGTCGGCATGTTGGAGCTCCGGGGCATCCACCCGCCCTGGCTCTGGGTGGGCGGCCTCGTGGCAGATGACTTCCCCGCGCGCCCCGCCGAGGACTTCCTCCTCTCCCGCGTCGCCCGCTCCGCGCTCGACCGCCTCGACCCGGGTGACGAGGCCCGGTACCTCTTCGCCTCCGCCCTGCGGAACGCCATGGCCGAGGGGCACACGCTCACGTTGTCGTGGCCCGCCACGCGGGACGATCGGCCCGTCGCCGTCTCGCCGCTGGTGGAGGATCTGCTGGAGGTCCACGTCGGAGGCCACCCGTTGCGGAAGCGGGTGGAGCCGGGCGTGGTCCCGTCCGTCCCGGCTGCGCCCGCGGAGCTCGACGCGCTGCTCGGAGAGGCCGGCGCCATCGGCGCGGCCGCGGGCGCGTGGCGCGGCTTCGCGGTGGATCCGGCCCGGCTCGACCGCATCGCCGCGGTGGTGGACGCCCGCCGGGACGTCGAGGGGTTCGGCCCGTGGGACGGCGTGCTCGATCAGCCGCCCGCGGCCCCGGCGCGCCTCGCCGTCACCCGCTTCGAGACCTACCTCGCCTGCCCCTCCCGCTACTTCTACGACCAGCTCCTCCGCCTCGCCGCGGAGGACAGCTTCGACCCCGACCTCGGGCGCCCCGATCAGGGGCGGCTCCTCCACGGCATCCTGGAGGACTTCCTCGGGTGGGCGCGTCGCGAGGGCCGCCCCCACCTGCGCGTCGGCCCCACCGAGCGCGACACGCTCGCGCGCGCGCTCCACGCGGCGGGAGAGGCCCGCCTCGCCGCGGATCCCGGCGTGACCGGGCTCGTGGCGCCGCTCGCGGGCTGGCACCGGAGGCGGTGGCTCGCCGGCCTCGTGGACGACGCCCCGAAGGGCCTCCTCGCCGCCTGGCTCGACGCCGAGATCGACAGCCCGCTCACGACGCGGCTGCACGGCGCCGAGCAGAAGTTCGAGGGCCTCCGGATGGGGCCGATCGCGCTGGAGGGTCGCATCGACCGCGTCGATCGCCTCGAAGGCGGCGGCTCGCTCGTCATCGACTACAAGACCGGGCACGCCCCGAAGTCCGCCGACGTCCGCGCCGGCTTGAAGGTCCAGGGGTTCGTCTACCTCGAGGCCGTGGCGCCGGACGGCGCGGGCGCGGCCGTCTACCAGGAGCTCCGCGGGGCGGCGCTCCTGAGGCACGCGGGGTGGGTGGGGGTCCCCGACACCCTCGCCGCCCTCGGGGTCGGCGACAAGGAGGCGGTGTCCCTCGGTGACACCGAGCGCGCCGCGCTCCGCGGCCACCTCGCCGCCGCCGGCGCCCGGATCGACGCGGGCGTCTTCCATCCGACCCTCGCCGGGCCCGATCGCGCGGGCTGCGGCTGGTGCGAGTTCAGCCGCGCGTGCCGCGTGGACCACGATCGCAACGAGGTCGTCGCGCGCCACGACGCGGACTCCGGCGCCCCCCCGCGTTGGCAGGCCCCGCTCGCGTCCGGCGAGGTGTCCTCTTGATCCGTCTCGACGTTACCGACGGGCGCCTCGTCATCCACTTCGACCGGCTCTCGAAGGAGCAGGAGGGGGCGCTGGTTTCCGACCGCGAGGTCGCTGTGAGCGCCGGCGCCGGCGCCGGCAAGACCTCCACCCTCGCCGCGCGCTTCGTCACGCTGCTCCAGCGCCTCGTGGACGCCGGCACGCCCGACATCGCCGACATCCTCGTCCTCACCTTCACGGAGAAGGCCGCCCAGGAGATGCGCGAGCGGTGCTACGCCGCCACGTCCGCCGTGGCCCGCCAGCTCCGCACCGACGCCGACCGGCTCGCCGCCGCGGGGCTCTCCGAGCGTGCCCGCAACCGGCTGCGGGCGCGGTGGGAGTCCCTGCGCGACCGCTTCGCCGGCGCGGCGATCTCGACCTTCCACGGCTTCTGCGCGCGCATCCTGCGCGAGTTCCCCGCGGAGACCCGCACGCCGCCCGGCTTCACCATCCTCGAGGAGGGCGACACGACCGCGCTCGTCTACGAGGCGGCCACGAACGCGGTCGATCATCACCTCGTGGAGGACCACCCGACCATCGGGTTGCTCCTCCACACGTTCGGCGGTCGCGCGCCGCTCGTGGACGTCGTGGCGAGCCTCGTGCGCGCCCGCGGCGAGGTGGAGCCCACCCTCCGCGCCCACCACGAGGGCCGCGTCGGGGAGGCCGACCTGCTCGCGCGCGCGCCGCTCCTTCCGAGCGCCGCCGAGGCGTTCCTCCGGGAGGAGTGGCGCCCCCTCGTCGACTCGCTCCTCGACCTCGCGGTCGGCATCGACACCCCGTTCCTCGCGCGCCTCGCGGAGGTGCGGGCCGACCTCGACGCCACGATCGGCGCCGGCGATCCCTTCGCGCTCTACGAGGCCTACGGGGCCGCGCTCGCGGTGGTCGAGGGCTCGAACGGCGTGCGGAGCCTCGCCCACCACTCCGCCACCGGCAAGAAGGCCGACTGGGGCGCGCGCCACGCCACCTCGCGCGCGCCGCTCCAGTCGCTCCAGGAGCAGCTCGGATCCTGGCTCCCGCGCATCGACACGATCCGGCGCCTCCCGAACCGCCACGACCGCACCCTGCTCGAGGTGCTCGCCGCGCTCGGCGGGCTCGTGCTCGACGCCATCGAGCGCCTCGCCGTGTCGCTGCGCGACGCCCGCGCCGTCGACTTCACCGAGCTCCAGCTCCGGGTGCGCGCCGCGTTCGCGGAGGGCGGCGCGCTCGCCGAGGAGCTCCGGCGCCGCCACCGCTTCGTCATGGTCGACGAGTTCCAGGACACCGACGGGCTCCAGTGGTCGATCGTCGAGGCCCTCACCCGCCCTCAGAGCCTGACCGGCAATCCCTCCCGTCACGCGTCGGGCGATCGCCTCTTCTTCGTGGGGGACGTGAAGCAGGCGATCTACGGCTTCCGCGGGGGGGACGTGCAGGTCTTCAACGCCGCGCGCCGCACCGTGGCGCACGCCGTGGAGCTCTCCACGAACTACCGGAGCCGCCCGGAGCTCATCCAGTTCTTCAACCGCCTCTTCGCGGACGTGCTCGGGCCCGATGCCCCCGACCGCCCGGCCTGGGAGGCGCCGTTCGCCGCCCTCGCCGCCGGGCGCACGGACCTCGGCGGCACCGTCCGCGTCGCGACCTACGAGGACACGAGCACCGACGCCGCGCGCGAGGCCGCGTGGATCGCGCGGCTCCTGCACGAGGAGGTCCTCGCCGAGCAGGGCCCCTACACCGACATGGCCCTCCACGACGGCACCGTGCACCCCTCCCCACCGGTGGCGATCCTCCTTCGACGCCGGACCCACCTGCGCACCTACGAGGCCGCGCTCCGCGCCCGCGGCATCGCCTACGTGGTGGTGGGCGGCGTCGGCTTCTGGAGCCGTCCGGAGGTCGTCGACATCTCCAACGTGCTCCACGCGCTCGTGCGTAGGGACGACATCTCCCTCGTCGGGGCCCTCCGCTCGCCGCTCTTCGGTTTGACCGACCAGGATCTCTGGGACCTCGCGTCCGCGCGGTTCCTCGGGCGCCTCGCCACGGCCGAACTGCCCGCGCGCCTCGCCGGCGTGCCCCGGATCCGCGCCGCCCAGGCGGATTGGCGCGCGCTCGCGCGCCTGCGGGACCACGCGAGCGTGGCCGAGCTCGTCCACGCGGTGATCACACGCACGCGCCAAGCGTGGGCGCAAGGCTACGCCGCCCCCGGCGGCCGCGGCGCGGCCAACCTCGAGCGCCTCCTCTCGCTCGCCGACCGCTTCGAGCAGCGCGGCGCCAGCCTCGACGCCTTCGCCGCCCACCTCGTCGACAAGGTCGAGGCCGACTCGAACGACGCCGAGGCCGCCGTCCCGAACACCACCGCCCGTGTCGCGATCCTCACCGTGCACGCGAGCAAGGGGCTGGAGTACCCGGTGGTCGTGCTCCCGGACCTCGGGGCGAAGTGGTCCGTCAATGGAGATGCCGGCGGGGTCCTCCGCCGCCGCGTCGGCGATCGCTGGGAGCTCGCCTGCTCGGTGCCCGATCGCTTCGCGCCCCTCGATCAGCCCGCGAAGCCCGGCCTCCTCGGGATCCTCCGCGCGCACGGCGCCGACGTGGAGGCCGCCGAGGCCCGCCGGCTCTTCTACGTGGCGTGCACCCGCGCGCGCGATCACCTCGTGCTCGTCGGGTCCCGGAAGGCGAAGCCCCCCGACCTGACCCGCGCGGCCTCGTGGTCGGACCTGCAACACGCCCACGAGGCGCTGCACGACGGGGATCCGCCGTGGCTCACCCGCGAGCCGCTCGACGACACGCCCGCGCCGCTCGCGCCGCCTCCCGCGCCGGATCCGCTCCCGCCGCCGCCCGCCGATCTCGCCCGCCGCCTCGCGCCCATCGCGTCGGAGGCGCGCGTGGACATCTCCCCGAGCTCGCTCGCGCTGTTCGCGGAGGATCCGGACCGCTGGTACCGGCGCCACGTGCTCGGCATCCCCGAGCTCGGCGCCCTCGGGGGGCACGCCGGCCCGCGCGAGGAGAGCGCCGTGCTCGCCGGTGTGCGGGGCGAGGTGCTGCACGGCCTCCTGGAGGACAACCTCCTGGATGACGAGCCCTTCGCGAAGGCCCGGTGGGAGGCCGCCGCGCACGGCGTGGGCCTCGACGCCGACGCGGTCGCCCGCGGCTGGCCCACGGTGGCGGAGCAGCTCGCCGTCCTGCGCGGCAGCCCCGACGTCGCGGCCGTGCTCGCGGCCCAGGGCTACGCCGAGCTGAAGGTGCGCCTCGTGCGTGGGTCGGTCACGCTCGACGGGCGCGTGGACCGGCTGTGCCGCGATCCGCGCGACGGCGCCTGGATGGTCGTCGACTACAAGTCGGTCCGGGCCTCTGCGGAGGGCACCGAGGTGCTCGATCTGCACCGGGCGCAGCTGCTCGCCTACAGCGCGGCGGCGTCGCAGGTCCTCGAGGCCAACTGCGGCGAGCGCGTGGCCCGCGCCGGGGTGCTGCTCACGCGCACCGGGGAGCTCCACCGCCTGCCCGACTGGACGCCGGCCGACTACGCCGAGCTGGACGCGCTGTTGGGTCGGGTGGAGGCGAGGCTGGCACCGGCGGCGCCCGCGGGCTGATCGAAGGGGGGCCCTCGCGGGAGTGACGATACGCGGGGCTACCGACGCGGCTGCGGGCGGAGGCGGTCGGAGGGCGCGGGGCGCCGCCGTCCGATCACGGAGCGGACCCGGAGGCCCTATGCCTCCTCTTCGTCCTCGTCCTCGTCCTCGTCGTCTTCCCAGTCGTCGTCCTCCCAGTCGTCGTCCTCTTCGTCCTCGTCCTCGTCTTCCGCGTCCTCATCCTTCTCGAGGTCGTCGGCTTCGTCCTCCTCCTCGTCCTCCTCGTCCTCGTCGTCTTCCCAGTCCTCCTCCTCCCAGTCGTCCTCTTCGGCGCCCTCGGGCTTGTCGAGGTCGTCGTCGTCCGGGGCGAGGTCGAGGCTGGGAAGCGGAGGCAGGAGCGGCAGCAGGTCCGACACGGCGGTGGGCAAGAAGTCTCCGGGGGGCTTGGTCCGTCTAACCGTCAAGTCCGATCGGCGGCGAGGTGCAACAAGAAGCTGCACGCGCGCCCCCACGCGGTCCGTGCGTCGGCTGTGCGCCGGGCCACGACGTCGTCCGCCCTCTCACCGGGCGACGGGGCGTATCGGAAGATCTGGAACGGCTTGGACGTGCCACCGAGGCGGCGCTCCAGCTCGTCCACCGAGGCGGCGGGCGCGGCGGGGTCGTCGGCATCGAAGTGGCACTGGAGCGGGCAGGACAGGCCCGGGAGCAGGTCGAGCGGCTGGATGGGCTGGCGGGCGTTGACGCCCGAATACGAGATGCGCCCCCCGAAGCCGACGGCCCCCGCGAGGCCGAGCACCGCGCAGGCGGCCACCCGGGCGTAGAGCCCGCCCATGCCGACCCCCACGACGAAGCGGGCCCCGGGCGGAAGGAGCTCCCGCGCCGCGCCGAGATCGCCGATGACCTCGGGGTCGGACGGCGCGAGCCGGGCGTCTTCGGGCGCGTTCCGCCACCCGAGGTCGGGCACGACCACGACGAAGCCGGCCGCGACGAGCGTGGCGGTCGCGCGGTGGAACGCCTCGTCGGGTCCACCCGCGTCGGGCACGAAGATCACGCCGCCGCGCGCCACGGGCGGTACCGTGCGGGTCGCGCGCAGCCCGGAGGGCGCCACGAGCTGCTCGGCGGGCTCGGGGGCGGTCACGTCCGGTTGCCGCTCATCGCGAGGCGACCATACACGCGCATCAGCCGCGCGGGCAAGGCGTCCAGGCGGTCGATGACGGTGTAGGCGACGTCTCCGTACATGCGCGCGAGGTACGACGGCCCGGTCGGATCCACGGTGACGCAGAACGGGTGGATGCCGGCCTTCCGCGCCTCGCGCAGCGCCGCGCGCGTGTCGTCCTGCGCGTAGCGGTCGTAGTAGTGGTCGCAGCCGCAGTCGAGCGGCTTGCCGTCCGAGAGCAGGAACAGGATTCGCACGCGCGCGGGCTGCTCCAGGAACTTCCGGGTCGCGTGGCGGATCGCGGCGCCGTCGCGGTTCTCCATCTTGAAGGACATGCGCCCGATGCGCTCGCGCGCCTTGTCGTCGTAGGGCTCGACGAACTCCTTCGCCACGTAGAACGCGACGTGGTCGCGGCCGTACCCGGAGAAGCCCCAGATCGCGAAGGGATCGCCCAGCGCGTGGAGCGCCTCGGCGGCCACGATGAGGGCCTCCTTCTCGACGTCGATGATGCGGCGCGACGAGCCGTCCGCCGACTCGTTGGTCGACGAGGACATGTCGAGGAGGAACGCGACGGCGACATCCCGCTGCTCGCGGATCCGGCGGATGTAGAGGCGATCGCTCGGCTCCTGGCCGAGGCGCCGCGCCACACGCGCCTCGATCACGCGGTCGATGTCGAGCTCCTCGCCATCCACCAGCCCGCGGTGCTTCACGAGCCCCTGGGGCCGCATCGCCTCGAAGCGCCGGCGCAGGGCGTCCACGTGGCGCTTCTCCCGCGCCATCACGTCGTCGACGAAGGCGCGCGAGCCCTCCTTGAGGCGCTGCTCCCGCACGGTGACCCATCGCGGCTTGTAGTCCTCGATCGCGGTGTCCCACTCGCGGTACACGAAGGTCTTCACGCCGCCGGCGCCGTCGGGATCGACGGGGATGCCCTGCGCGGCCCGCGTGGGGGCCTCCTCGGTAGCGCCGTCGTGATCGACCACGGCACCGCCTGGAGACGGATTTCGGTCGAGAAACCCCTCCATGTCCGCGTAGGAGGCCCCCTCCTCGTCACGGCGCTCGGCGTCCCGCGCCTGCCGCCGGGCCTCGGACGGCGTCGCGTCCTCGCCCTGGAGGCGCATCTCGCGGAGGAGCCGTTGGGCCTCGTCCTCGATGCGGCGCTCGTCCCCGCCCGCCTGCTCGGGGCGGATCCGCGGGGCCAGCGGGGGGGGCTCGAAGAGCGCCTCCGGGCTCGGCGCCGGGAGATCCCCTTCGGGGCGGCCGCGACGGTTCCCCTCGCTGCGGGGCGGCTTGCCGTCCTCCGCGCGGATCATCAGGCCCTCGACAGCCGGGTACGCGGCGCGCACGGCGGCGGCGATGTCGCCCACGCCGGCCTCTCCGAGGCGCGCGAGCAGGGCCACGAGCGGCGCGATGGCGGCCTCCTCGGCGACCCCGAGCGGGAGCCGGTCGAGCCCCCACGCGTGCCGGGCGAGGGCCTCGATGGCGCGGGCCGCGGGCGCCTTCGGATCCGGACGCTCGCCGCGGTAGGACGGGCCGAGCCGGTCGAGATCCCGGGCCACGCCCGGGTAGGCGGCGCGGATCCGGCGCTCGACGCGGGCGTCCTCCAGGATCTGGAAGAGGTCGCGCGCGAGGGACTTGTTCAGGAAGGCACGGAAGTAGCGCTCGAGCTCCCCCTCCCCCTCCGTGCGATCCGGCCACGCGCCGCCGAGCGGGGCGAGCTCGAGGTCGAAGGTGCCGAATTCGAGGTAGCCGACGGAGAGCGCGGTCTGCACGCGGTAGACGAGGAAGTCGCGGTCGTCCCCGTAGCGGTCGACCCGCTCGGGGAGGTAGACGTGGTGGCCGTCCGAGAAGGCGGTGGCGGCGCCGGACCGCACCTGCACGTCCTCGCCGCAGTGGGCCCGCGCGTAGAGCGTCAGCGTGCGATTGACCTCGGAGAGCGCGACCCCGCGCTCGAGCTCGCGCGCCGCCGCCTGCCCGACGCCGGACTCCTGGCGGAGGAAGCTCTCGGCCTTCTGGTGGGATTCGCCGTGGAGCGCGAGGCCGCGCGCGAGGAAGGCGCGGAGCGGCTCGTCCTCCATCGACGGGAGCAGGTCGGGGAGCGTGCGCGCCACGAGCGGGAGGGCGGCGTGGCGCACGCCGAGGACCTCGCGCAGAAGCCGAAAATAAAGGGGGCGACGCCCGCGCTCCACCCGGGCGAGCTGGTCGGGCAGGGTGAGGGCGATGATGCGGGCGAGATCGCCGTCCTTCCGCGCCACGGCCACGACGAGGTCACCGTACGCCTCGGCCTCCGCGACGCCGAGCCCGGTCTCGACCGCGCCGCGGTAGCGCAGGTAGGCGCGCAGCGCCCCGCCGTGGAGCCGCGCGAGCCCCACCGCCGGCCGGGCCTGGCGCAGCCGGGTGTCGATCCGGCCGATCGTCTCCGCGAAGACGCTCTTCTTTCGCTCGGCCAGCGGCCCTCCCTCGGCTCCGGTTCCACCCGCCCTGAACGTAGCAACGCGGACGAGGCCGCCGCGGCCGGCCGGCGTGCCCGCGGTCACGCGGATCAGAAGAAGTCGGCGGCGATCTCCTCGATGGTGCGCTGGAGATCGCGGTCGTCGGTCAGCGTGCGGGTGAACGACGCGCGACACGCGGCGCGCGGATCGACGCCCTGGGCGAAGAGCTTGGCGCAGTACACGAGCAGGCGGGTGGACACCCCCTCCTCGAGGCCGCGATCCGTCAGGTTGCGGATCTTCTCGGCCACCTTCACGAGGCGGCCGGCGCGCTCCGCGTCGAGGCCGGCCTCGCGCATCAGCACGTCACGCTCGACGTCGGGCGAAGGGTAGCGGAAGTCGAGGCTCACGAAGCGCTGCCGGGTCGACGGCTTCAGCTCCTTGAGCACCGACTGGTACCCGGGGTTGTAGCTGATGACCATCATGAATTCGTCAGGTGCGCGCAGGACGGTGGCGAGCCGGTCGATGGGGAGGATGCGACGATCGTCGGTGAGCGGGTGGATCACCACGAGGGAGTCCTTCCGGGCCTCCACCACCTCGTCCAGGTAGACGATGGCGCCGTGCCGCACCGCGGTGGTGAGCGGACCGTCGACCCACACGGTCTCGTCCCCCTGGAGGAGGAATCGCCCGAGCAGATCCGACGCGGCGAGATCCTCGTGGCAGGCCACGGTGATGAGCGGCCGCCCCAGGCGCCACGCCATGTGGGCCACGAAGCGCGTCTTTCCGCATCCGGTCGGTCCCTTGAGGAGCACCGGGAGCTGCGCGCGCCACGCGCTCTCGAACAACCCGACCTCGTCGGCGGCCGGGAGGTAGAACGGTTCTCGGCGGACGAGATAGTCTTCGACGGCGGGGGTGAGCTGACGCACGCCCGGAAGCTATGCGGGGCTCGAGCCCGCGGCCACAGAAGGCCCTGAAGACCGGCGGAGCGGCGCATGACCCCGAACGAACTCGACTCGCTCCTCCGGGATACCCACCCCGGCGCGTACCGGCTCTTGTCACCCCTCGGTCGTCGCGCGGCCATGCCCCTCGGGATCCCCCAGCAGTCCGAGCAGGCCCGTGGCGCGCTGCGCAAGGCCACCATCGGGCAGATCACCGACGGGAGCGGCCGCCCGCTCGCCCTGCCCTCGCTGGTCCGGCACTTCTCCGGGTTCCCCGACACGAGCTCGCTCCTCTACGCCTCGCAGTACGGGCTCGCGCCGTTGCGCCAGGCGTGGCTGCGCCGCCTCGCCCTCCCCGAGGGCACGCCCGCGAGCGTCCCCGTGGTGGTGAGCGGCATCACCCACGGCCTCTCGTTGTGCGCCGACCTCTTCACCGGCCCCGACGTTCCGGTCGTCGTCGGCACGCCCTACTGGGACAACTACGACCAGATCTTCACGATGCGGACCGGCGCGCGGCTCGTGACCTACCCGTTCTTCGGCCCCGAGCGCCGCTTCAACGTGCGGGGGCTCGCCGCCACGCTCGCGCGGCTCCACGGCCCCGCCCTGGTGCTGCTCAACTTCCCGTCCAACCCGACCGGGTACTCGCCCTACCCCGACGAGGTCGACGAGATCGTGCGGCTGCTCGCCGCGCACCCGCACCCGCTCTGCATCGTCTGTGACGATGCGTACAACGGCCTCTACTTCGACCCCGCGCTCTACGGCAAGAGCCTCTACGGCGCGCTCGCCGCCGCGGTCGACTCGACCCGCGCCCTCGTCTGCAAGGTCGACGGCGCCACGAAGGAGCTGGTGTTCTTCGGCGGGCGGGTCGGCTTCCTCACGTTCTCGGCCAGCGGGGCGGCCGGTCAGGCCCTCGCGGAGAAGGCGGCCGCGGTGCTCCGCGGCACCGTGTCCAGCGTCTCGACCCCGGCGCAGGCCGCGGTGCTCGGCGCCCTCGGCTCCGCCTCCCTCGACACCGAGCAGGCCGCCGTGATCGCGGTCCTCGCCGAACGATTCGTCGCCCTCCGCGAGAGCCTCGCGGCGCACCGGCTCGACGTGCTCCCGTTCAACAGCGGCTGCTTCGCGCTGCTTCCGCTGCCCGACGGCCAGGAAGCCGAGGCCATGCGGCAGCACCTCTTGAAGGAGCAGTCCGTCGGCGTCATCGCGGTGCCGAGCGCCAACGCGCTGCGCATCGCGTTCTGCTCCATCGAGGCCGCCGACATCCCCGATCTCGTCGCGCGCATCGTGGCGGGGTTGGGGTGATCCTGCTCGCCCTCGCGGGCTGCCTCGACCGCCTCCTGGAGTCCCCCTACGTGCTCGCGCCCGGCCTGGGGGAGGCCCGGTCGGTCACGGCGCGCGCGGACGGGCGGCTCGTGATCGCCACCTCCACGGGCGTGTACGCGGTGGACGGAGAGGGCCGGGCCGAGCGCCTGGAGGAGGCCCCGGCCGACGCCGTCGCCGCCGATCCGAACCGCACCTACGTGCTCCGCGCGGGGCGGGTCACCTGGCCCGGGGGGGGCCTCGACACGCCCGGCGCCGTGGATGTCCTCGCCGGGTACGGCGAGCTCGTGGTGCTCTACCCGGACGCCTACGAACACATCGACGTGGCGACGGGTGCGCGGACCCGTCTCCGCCTCGGCGAGCGCGACGACGCGCGGGCGATCGCGCTCGGCCCCGACGAGAGCTACCTCGTCGTCACCCCCGACTCCGTCTACCGGACGGTGTCGACCGGCGGCCTCCGCCCGGTCGTGACCGATCTCGTGGACGCCCGCGCCGCCGCCATGGACGGGAAGGGGCGCCTCTACGTCGCGCACGGCGATCCCGAGGAGCTGTGGCGGGTCGATCCCGGGGGGCTCTCCTCGGTCGCCCGGTGGCTCGGCGATCCGCGCGACCTGCAGTTCGGCGTCGGCGGCCTGCTCCCGCTCGAGAACACCTACGTCGCGAACGGGATGGGTACGCTCGATTACGTGCGCCCACCGCCGTGACCGCGGTCCGTCCCACGGCGGCGGCGTCGGTTAAAGGACGGCATGGAACGCCTCCCCACCGGTCTCCGTAGCGATCTCCCCGCCGATCTCCTCGGGGCCATCGACGACCTGCGCCGTGAGCGCAACGCGATCATCCTGGCGCACTACTACCAGGACCCCGACATCCAGGACGTGGCCGACGTCATCGGGGATTCGCTCCAGCTCGCCAAGGCCGCCCAGAAGACCGACGCGGACGTGATCCTGTTCTGCGGCGTCCACTTCATGGCGGAGACCGCCAAGATCCTCAACCCCGACCGCATCGTGCTCATCCCCGACATGAACGCGGGGTGCTCGCTCGCGAGCGGCTGCCCGGCCCCGGCGCTGCGCCGTATGAAGGAGAAGCTGCCCGATCACAAGGTCGTCTCCTACATCAACTGCTCCGCGGCGGTGAAGGCCGAGAGCGACATCATCTGCACCTCCTCGAACGCCGAGCGGGTCATCAACTCCTTCGGCCCCGACGAGAAGATCCTGTTCGCTCCCGACCGCAACCTCGGCGCCTGGCTGGAGAAGCGGACCGGCCGCAAGATGGCGCTCTGGCAGAGCACATGCATCGTCCACGAGACCTTCAACGAGCGGAAGCTCATCGAGCTGATGGTCCGCAACCCGCTCGCCAAGGTCATCGCCCATCCCGAGTGCGAGCCGAGCATCCTCGACAAGGCCGACTTCATCGGGTCGACCTCCGCGCTCCTCGGCTACGTCGAAAAGAGCGACGCGCCCGCGTTCATCGTCGCGACCGAGCCGGGCATCCTCCACCAGATGAAGAAGGCGGCGCCGCAAAAGGAGCTGCTCCCGCTCCCGGGCATGCAGGAGAACTGCGCCTGCAACGAGTGCCCGTTCATGCGGCTCAACACGCTCGAGAAGATGTACCTCGCCCTCCGCGACCTACAGCCCCGCATCGAGATGGACGAGGACCTCCGCCTCCGCGCGCTGGTGCCGCTCGAGCGGATGATGGCGCTCGGCTAGCTTGGGGCGGGGGTCCCCCCCGCAACGCCCCGAAGGCAGGAAGGCAGCCGGAATTGCACCACAGAGGCACAGAGAGCACAGAGTCAGGAAAAGGCAGAGGGGAAGAAAGACTTGGAACAAGGCAGGAGGATGTGAGCCAAAGTCCGTTTCCGCCTCTATTTTCTCGTCCTGTTCTTCCTCTTCTCTGTGTCCTCTGTGTCTCTGTGGTGAAATTCTTCTGCCTTTTCCAGTGCCTTTGCCTCTACCCACAAACCCCCGAGTCGATCGTGACGTACACGAGGTCCCCGGCGTAGGGCTCGATCGGGGTGTGGTCGGCGCTGGAGAGCTCGACCTTGACCTGGTAGTACCCGTCCGCGAGGCCGGTCACGACGATCTGTTCGCCGGAGTACATCCAGTCGTCCTCTTCCTGGCCGTTGATCGCGAGGTCGATGTGGCCGGTGCCGGCTTCGGGGGGATCGGTGTCGTCCGGGAACGGATCGACCAGCGTGATGCCCGTGACCGCGGTGGTCAGGACGAGCGGGGTGCCGCACACCCGTGACTCGGGGAGCGGCGAGAGGATGGTGATCGTCGCCCCGGTTTCGGAGGGCGCGCCGGTACAGGCGAACAGGAGCAGCAGCGTCACGCGACACCGTTACCCGCGGGCGGGCGCGATGTCGACCAGCCCGTCGGCGGCGGCCGAGGTTGACCGGGCGCCCCCCGCGGCGCACGTTGCCCCGATGCGTTCGCCCCCGCTCGCCCGGATCTCCGGCCTGATCCCGCTGATCGTCGGGCTGGCCCTGTCCGGCTGCCCCGGCGACGACCCGACCCCCGAACCGGCGCCCGCGCCCATCAGCCTGGCGGAGGCCCCCATCGCGATCCGTGGCGACGCCGGCGACCTCGCCGGGAGCGCCGTGACCGCGGGCGATCTCGACGGGGACGGCGCCGTGGACCTCGTCGTGGCCGGCCTCGGCGGGCGGATCACCTGCGTGATCCCCGGCCCCGTCGCATCCGGCGACCACCTCCTCCGCGACGCGCCGTCGTGCCTCGCGCAGGCCGACGACTACGACTTCGCCGGGTACGCCGTGGCCTCCGGGGTCGACCTCGACGGCGACGGCGTCGACGAGCTGCTAGTGGGCGGCCCGGGGAGCGATCGGGGCGGCGAGTCGGCCGGCGCGGCGTGGCTCCTCCGCGGCCCCCTCCCCCTCGGCCGGACCTCCGTGGGCGACGCCCCGGAGTCGTGGACCGGCGACGCCGTTGCCGACGCCCTCGGCACGAGCGTGGCGTTCGCGGGAGATCTCGACGGCGACGGTGTCGAGGACGTGCTCCTCGGCGCCCCGGGGAGCGATCGGGGGGCGCGCGACGCGGGGGAGGTGCGGCTCGTCTCGCTCGCGGCCGGCCCGATCGCGACGTTCGTGGGCGGAGGCGGGGTCGCGGCGGGGCCGGCGAAGCACGCCGAGAACGTGACGGGAGATGGCGTCGGCGGCGCCTTGTGCCGCGCGGGCGATCTCGATGGCGACGGCCTCGCCGACGTGGTGATCGCCGCGCCCGGTCAGGACGGCGGGGCCGAGGACGGCGGCGCGGTCGCCCTCTACGCCGGCCCGATCGCGGCGGGCACGTGGAGCCTCGCCGACGCGGACACCGTGCTGCTCGGGGAGCGCGCGGGGGGCTACGTCGGCGGCGCCGTGGCGTGCGGCGGCGACACCGATGGCGATGGCCGGGGTGAGCTGCTCCTCGGGGCCGACGCCGACGGGCCCGGGCGCGTCTACCTGTGGCGAGCCGGCGCGCTCGCGGACGCGATCCAATTCGTCGGGGCCACCGTCGGTGACGAGGCCGGCTACGCCGTGGCCTTCGTGCCCGGCCCTCCCGACTCCCTCCCCGTGACGGACGGCGTGGCCATCGGGGCGCCCGCGGCGGACGCCGGCGAAGACCGCGCCGCGGTCGACGCCGGCCTCGTCGCGCTGTTCGGCGCCCCGCTCGGCGCGGGCACCCTCGACCTCGCCGACGCCGACCTGATCCGGGCCGGTGAAGGCGCGGGCGATCTCGCCGGCACCGCCCTCGTCGGCCTCGCCAACGTCGACGGCGCGGGCTCCCCCGGCGTCCTCGTCGGCGCTCCCTACAATCGCGATCCGGCGCCCATCGGCGGCGCCGCGTACGTCGTCCCCTGGGCACCATGACCTTCGATCTGCTCGACCACACCGTGCTCCTCACCATCGGTGGGTCTCGCGCCTACGGCATCCACACTCCCACCAGCGACGTGGACGTGAAGGGCGTGGCCGTACCCCCCGCCCGCTTCCTCCACGGCTTCCTCCATCGGTTCGAGCAGGTCGACAAGCCGGAGCACCTCGCCCCGTTCGCGCCGCTGCTCTCCGCGGAGGAGCGCGCCGCCGTCGGCACGGCCAAGCTCGAGGGCGTGGTCTACGACCTGCGCAAGTTCATGGGGCTCGCCGCGGAGGCAAACCCCAACATCCTCGACGTATTGTTCTGTCGCGAAGACGAGGTGCGCCTCGCCACCCCGGTCGGAGCACGCCTTCGTGACGAAAGGCAACTTTTCCTGTCACAGAAATGCAGGCACACCTTCGCCGGATATGCACACGCCCAACTGAAGCGGATCCGAAGCCACCGCGAGTGGCTGCTGCACCCACCGAAGGAGGAGCCCACGCGGCGCGCCCACGGCCTGCCGGAGGGGGGCGGCGTGCTCCCGCGCGACCAGCTCGGCGCGCTCGACACCCTACTGGAACGCGGAGTATCGGCCGCGGAGCTGGGCTTGTCGGTCGGCGCGCTGGAGCTCCTCCAGCGCGAGAAGCACTACCGCGCCGCCCGCACCCACTGGGAGCAGTACCAACACTGGAAGGCCTCCCGCAACCCGGCGCGCGCGGCGCTGGAGGCGCGCCATGGGTACGACACGAAGCACGGGGCCCACCTCGTGCGGCTCCTCCGCATGGGCAAGGAGATCCTGACGACGGGGCGGGTGGACGTGTGGCGCGGCGACATCGACGCCGCCGAGCTCCTCGAGATCCGGAACGGCGCCTGGGACTACGACCGCCTCCTCGGGTGGGCCGACGAGGTCGAAGCGGAGCTCGATGCGTACCATCTCGCCGGGCGGTCACCCCTGCCCCGGGAGCCCGACCGGGAGGCGCTCGATGCCCTGTGCGTCCGCCTCGTGGAGGCGGCGTTGACGCAAGCGAGACCAACGGGCGCGAACTTGGATGCAAGCCTGATGTAAGTTATCCTCGACCTGCACCGGAGACCCAATGAAAGACCACCAGTTGGTTCCTCCCGGGCCGCGCGACTCCGTGCCACGACAGGAGGCCCTGAAGAACCAGGTCATCCTCGTGGTGGAGGACAACGTCGATGACGTGAAGCACACGCTACGCGCCTTCGCCCGGAACAACGTCGGCAACCCGGTCGTGGTCGCGCGCGACGGCACCGAGGCCCTCAACTACCTCTTCGGCGAGGGCATCTTCGCCGGGCGGGACACCACGGTCCAGCCGGGCCTCATCCTGCTGGACCTGAAGCTGCCCAGGGTGAGCGGCCTGGAGGTGCTGCGAGCGCTCCGTGGCTTCGAGCGGACGCGGCACGTGCCGGTGGTGGTGCTCACCTCCTCCACCGAACAGCAGGACCTGACGCGGAGCTACACCCTCGGCGCCAACGTCTACGTTCGGAAGCCCGTCCAATTCAAGGAATTCCTCAGCGCCGCCCGCCACCTGGGCGTCTACTGGTCCCTCGTCGAGTCGGGGCTCTCGTTGCTCCACGGCTCGCGCGAGCAGCCCGGCGAGGGGCCGCGTTCCGTGCCGACGCCCCCCCTCCCCGACCTCCCGCCGCAGCGGCCCGTCGATCCCAGCGCGCTGCGCGTGCTCCTCGGCACGGCCGACACGGAGATGCGCCGCATCGTCGGCGACACCCTCGGCAACGAGAACTACGCCGTGCTGCACGCGAACGACGCGCGGGGCGCCTTCCGGGTGCTCCTCTCGGACCGGCCCGACGTGGTGATCCTCGACGTGCACCTCGCCGACATCAGCGGGATCGAGGTGGCGCGTGCGGTGCGCTCGTCTCCGCGCGCGGACGAGGTCCCGACGATCCTCCTCGCCCGCGACGTGGCCGGTACGGCCCTGGCCATCGCCGACGACGGCGTGCGGGTCCTCGGCAAGCCGCTCGACGTCCTGGCGCTCACGGACCTGATCCGCGAACACGTGGATGCCCGTCGCGTGCGGGAGCTGGCCGCCGAAGCGCCCCGGGTTGCCGCCCCGGCCGCCGCCCCCCGCGTGGCGGCCCCGCCGTCGGCGCCCATCGCGCCCACGCGCGCGGTGCCTCCGACCTCGCGGACGCCGTCCTCGTCGACCTGGGCGCTGCTCGGCGTCCCCGAGGGCGCCGTCGCGGCGGAGGTCGTGCGGGCGGCCGACGCGTTGATCCTCACCCTCGCGCAGCGTGCCCAGGCGGCTCGTTCGCAGGACGAGCGCTCCTCCGTCTCCGCGAACGCCGCGCGGATCCGCGCCGCTCGGACCGAGCTCCTCGAGTTCCTCCTGGCGCCGGCCGCGCGGCCCCCGGCCGATCAACCCCGCCGCTGATCATCCGGCGGGACCACGTCGGGCTCGTGTTCCCCGAGCGTGAACGAGAACGTGGCGCCGCGGCCCGGCGCGCCGTCTCCCCAGATCCGGCCCCCGTGGCGCTCGACGATCCGCTTGACGGTGATGAGCCCGATGCCGTTGCCTTCGAACTCGTCCTGCCGGTGGAGCCGCTGGAAGGCGTTGAACAGCTTGGAGGCGTAGGCCATGTCGAAGCCGGCCCCGTCGTCCCGCACGAAGTAGGCGTCGGTCTCGGGATCCCGGCCGACCTGGATGGTGGCGGAGTCCTGCTTGGACGTGAACTTCCACGCGTTGCGGAGCAGGTTCTCCAGCGCCGCCCGTAGCAAGTGGGGGTCCCCGCGCGCGGTGAGCGACGGGGCCACCTCGATGTTGACGTGCCGCTCCGGGCTCGCGGCGGCGAGCTGGGCGAGGCAGTTCGTCGCGAGCACGCCGAGATCCACGTCCTCCTGGCGCATCTGCGAGCGCGTGCAGTGGGAGAGGTGGAGGAGGTCGTCGATGAGGCGCCCCATCCAGACGCCCCCGGCGATGACGCGGTTGAGGAGATCCTTCCCCTCGTCGTCGAGCACGGGGGCGTAGTCCTCGAGCAGCGCCTCGCTGAAGCCGTTGATGCTGCGCAGCGGCGCTCGGAGGTCGTGGGCGACGGCGTAGTTGAAGGTCTCGAGCTCCTTGTTCGCGAACTCGGCGGCCTCCTTCGCGCGGCGCAGCTCCTTGGCGTTCGCGCGGAGGGTCTCGTTCGCCTCCCGCAACGCCTCCTGGGCGAGGCGGCGATCGGTGACGTCGAGGCGAACGCCCTGGAGGTGATCGGGGGCGCCGGTGGGCCCGGGCACGACGGTCGCCTCGTCCCGCACCCAGACGACCCGCCCGTCCGCCGCCAGCATCCGGTACTCGGCCGAGAACCCAGTACCCTTCGCGACGGTGCGGGCGAACTGGCGGAGCACGCGCTTCCGGTCCTCGGGATCGAGCCGGTCGATGGCGAAGTGTGGATCCGCCAGCCACGCGTCCTGAGGAAAGCCGAGCATCGGCTCGACCTGCGGGCTGATGTACCGGGTGGACCCGAACGCATCGAGGTTGGCCGTGTACACGGTCGCGGGCATGCCCTCGACGAGCTGGCGGTAGCGCGCCTCGGATTGCCGGAGCTGCGCGGCCTGCCGTGCGATCATCGCCCGTTTGCGCGCGAGGTCGACGAACACGGCCACCTTCGCGCGGAGGGTCTCCGCGGGAACGGGCTTGAACACGTAGTCGACCGCGCCGATCGCGTAGCCCCGCGTGACGTGTTCGTCCGCCTGGCTGATCGCCGTCACGAAGATGATCGGGGTCTCCTTCGTGCGCGGGCGCTTGCGGATGAGCTCGGCGGTCTCGAAGCCGTCGAGGATGGGCATCTGCACGTCCATCAGGATGGCGGCGAACTCCCCGCGCAGCAGGCACCCGAGGGCCTCGGTGCCCGACCGCGCGGTGACCACCTGGGCGTCCAGCCCCTCGATCGCCGCCGACATCGCGACCAGGTTGGCCGGATTGTCGTCCACGAGCAGCACCTTGACGGGCTCCGAGGTCTCGACGGCGTGGAGGGGTTCCATTGAACTAACGGTACAGCCAGACGCGAAGCAGCGACAACAGCTGATCCGTGTCGACCGGCTTCGGGATGTAGTCCGACGCGCCCTCTTCGATGCACTTCTCGCGGTCCCCCTTCATCGCCTTCGCCGTCAGCGCGATGATCGGAAGCTCCGCGAAGCGCGGGATCGCGCGGATGCGGCGCATCGCCTCGTACCCGTCCATCTCCGGCATCATGACGTCCATCAGGACCACCTCCACTTCGGGGTTCCGCTCGAGCTGCTCGACGGCGTCACGTCCGTTGATGGCGTGGAGCACGTCCATCTGTTGGTGCTCGAGGATGCTGGTGAGCGCGTAGAGGTTGCGCGCGTCGTCGTCCGCCACGAGCACCTTGCGCCCCGCGAGCACGGGGTCGGTCTGGTGGAGGCGCTGCAGGATCCGACGCTTGGCCTCGGGGAGGCTCGCCTCGGCGCGGTGCAGGAGCAGCGCGGTCTCGGCGAGGAGCCGGTCGGCCGAACGTGCGTCCTTGACCACGATGGAGCCCGCCAGCACGCGCAGGCCCGACTCCTGCTTCGCGGTGAGGTCCCGCCCGGTGTAGATGACGACCGGGAGCTCGCGCAGCGCAGCGTCGCGCTTCATGCGCTGCAGGAGCTGCTCTCCGGTCATGTCCGGGAGCCCGAGATCGAGCACCATGCAGTCGAAGCGCTCCTCCCGGAGCGCGGCGAGCGCCTCGGTCCCCGTGGCGGCGGAGGTGACGGCGACGTCCGTTCCTCCGATGAGCTCGATGACGGCGTCACGTTGCTGCTCCTCGCTCTGGACCACGAGCACGCGGCGCACTTTCCGCTCGAGGTACCCCGACAGCTCGTTCAGGGACGAAGCCAACGCGGCCTCGCTCGCCGGGAGCCGCAGGAACGACCAGGCGCCCTGCTGCAGGGCACGCCGCCATCCGTCCTGCTCGCCGATGACCTGGACCGGGAGGTGCCGGGTGAGCGCGTCGTGCTTGAGGCGGTCGAGGACCGTCCACCCGTCCACGTCTGGGAGGCGAAGGTCGAGCACGACGGCGCTCAAGCGATGGCGACGCGCGAGCGCGAGCCCCGCGGCGCCGCGGGCCGCCCGCAACACCTTGAAGCCGTGGCCGCGCGCGCGCTCGATGAGCTGGGACGCGAGGTGGCTGTCGCCTTCGATGAGCAGGATCACCCGATCGGAGACGCCGATGGACGTGCGGTCGTCCGAGATGTCGGTGAGCGAGTTGAGCTCGAGATCGTCCGTGCGGACGGACGAGACCGGCACCACCGGCAACGCGCGCTGGGTGAGGACCTCGAGCGAGGCGACCTCGACGGGCCGGTAGGCCGGCACGATGATCTGCTCGTGCGGGACGAACAGGGTGAAGCTGCTCCCCTCCCCGGGCGTGCTCGTCACGTGGATCTCGCCGCCGAGCAGCCGCGCGATCTCGCGGCTGATGGAGAGCCCGAGCCCGGTGCCGCCGTACTTACGGCTCGTGGTCATGTCGGCCTGCTGGAACGCCTCGAAGATGATCTTCAGCTTGTCCGGCCGGATGCCGATCCCCGTGTCGGTGACCGAGAACGCGAGCACCCGGCGGGCGCGCGAGAGGACGGGGTGTTTCGGGCTCCACCCACGGACCACCGGCTCCACGCGGAGCACGACGAGCCCGGACTCGGTGAACTTGAACGCGTTGGAGAGCAGGTTCTTGAGCACCTGCTGGAGCCGCTTGGAGTCAGTCTGGATCGCGTCGGGGAGGCCGTCCGCGAAGTGCATGTTGAAGTCGATGCGCTTCTGTTGGGCGACCTGGCGGAACGTGCGTTCGACGTAGTCGCGCAGCTCGGTGAACAGGAGCTCGCTCACGTCGAGCGTCATCATGCCGGACTCGATCTTGGACAGATCGAGGATGTCGTTGATGAGCACGAGGAGATCGCTGCCCGCCTCGTGGATGGAGCGGGCGAATTCGATCTGCTTGTCGGAGAGGTTCCCCTCGTTGTTGTCACCGAGCAGCTTGGCGAGGATCAACAAGCTGTTGAGCGGCGTGCGCAGCTCGTGCGACATGTTCGCGAGGAACTCGGACTTGTACTTGGACGTGAGCGCGAGCTGCTCCGCCTTCTCCTCGAGCCCGCGCTTGGCCAGCTCGACCTCGCGGTTCTTGAGCTCCACCTCGGCCTTCTGCTCGGAGAGCAGCCGCGCCTTCTCCTGCAGCTCCTCGTTCGTCTTCTGCAGCTCCTCCTGCTGGGCACGCAGGAGCTCCTCGGACTTCCGCAGCGTGCCCGCCTGCTGCTCGAGCCGCTCGTTGGTCTTCTTGAGCTCGTCCTGCTGGGTCTGCAGCTCCTGGGTGAGCGTCTGGGACTGCTTGAGGAGCTCCTCCGTCCGCATGTTCGCGGCGAGGGTGTTGAGCACGATCCCGAGGCTCTCCGTGAGCTGCTCGAGGAACGTCTGGTGGATGGCGCTGAAGCGGTTGAAGGAGGCGAGCTCCACCACCGCCATCACCTTGCCCTCGAACACGACCGGGAGCGCGACCAGGTTGTTGGGTGCGGCGGCGCCGAGCCCCGAGCTGATCTGGACGTAGTCCTTCGGCACCTCGGTCACGAGGATGCGCTTCTTCTCCAGGGCGCACTGTCCCACGAGCCCCTCCCCGGGGAAGAAGCGGCTCGGGAACTGCTTGCGACGCCGGTGGGCGTAGGTGGCGAGCAGATCGTAGACCGGCTCCACCCCGTCCGTGTCGGCGATGTAGAACACCCCGTGCTGCGCGGAGACGACCGACGCGAGCTCGGAGAGCAGCAACCGCGCCACGCGGTTCAGATCGCGCTCGCCCTGGAGCATGCGGGTGAACTTCGCGAGGTTGGTCTTGAGCCAGTCCTGCTCGGTGTTCTTCTGCGTGGTCTCCCGCAGGTTGCGGATCATCTCGTTGAGGTTGACCTTGAGGGACTCGACCTCGCCGCGCGCCTCCACCGTGATGGAGCGGGTCAGATCGCCCTTGGTGACCGCGGTGGCCACCTCGGCGATGACACGGATCTGGGTGGTGAGGTTGGCCGCGAGCTGGTTGACGTTGTCGGTGAGATCGCGCCAGAGCCCCGCGGCGCCCGGCACGCTCGCCTGCCCGCCGAGCTTCCCGTCGATGCCGACCTCGCGGGCCACCGTGGTCACCTGGTCGGCGAACACCGCCAGCGTGTCGATCATCGCGTTGATGGTGTCGGACAGCTCCGCGATCTCGCCCTTCGCCTCGACCGTGAGCTTGCGGCGGAGGTCACCGTTCGCCACCGAGGTCACGACGCGCGCGATGCCGCGGACCTGGGAGGTGAGGTTGGCCGCCATCGAGTTGACGTTGTCGGTCAGGTCCTTCCAGGTGCCGGCTACCCCCTTGACCTGCGCCTGCCCGCCGAGCTTGCCCTCCGTGCCGACCTCGCGGGCGACGCGGGTCACCTCGGAGGCGAAGGAGTTGAGCTGATCCACCATCGTGTTGATGGTGTTCTTCAGCTCGAGGATCTCGCCCTTCACGTCGACGGTGATCTTGCGGGAGAGGTCCCCGTTCGCGACCGCGGTGGTCACCTCGGCGATGTTTCGCACCTGCCCGGTGAGGTTGGCCGCCATGAAGTTGACGTTGTCGGTCAGATCCTTCCACGTGCCGGCGACCCCCTTGACCTGGGCCTGCCCACCCAGCTTGCCCTCCGTGCCGACCTCGCGCGCCACGCGTGTCACCTCGGAGGCGAACGAATTGAGCTGGTCCACCATCGTGTTGATGGTGTTCTTGAGCTCCAGGATCTCGCCCTGCACGTCGACGGTGATCTTCTTCGAGAGATCCCCCGTCGCGACCGCGGTGGTCACGTCCGCGATGTTGCGGACCTGCGAGGTGAGGTTGGCCGCCATGGAATTGACGTTGTCCGTCAGGTCCTTCCACGTGCCACCCACGCCCTTGACCTGGGCCTGCCCACCCAGCTTGCCCTCCGTCCCGACCTCACGCGCGACGCGTGTCACCTCGGAGGCGAAGGAGTTGAGCTGATCCACCATCGTGTTGATGGTGTTCTTCAGCTCGAGGATCTCGCCCTGCACGTCGACGGTGATCTTGCGGGAGAGGTCTCCGCTCGCCACCGCGGTGGTCACCTCGGCGATGTTTCGCACCTGGGAGGTGAGGTTGGCCGCCATCGAGTTGACGTTGTCGGTCAGGTCCTTCCACGTGCCGGCGACCCCTTCGACCTGCGCCTGCCCGCCGAGCTTGCCCTCCGTGCCGACCTCGCGGGCGACACGTGTCACCTCCGACGCGAACGAGTTGAGCTGGTCAACCATCGTGTTGATGGTGTTCTTCAGCTCGAGGATCTCGCCCTTCACGTCGACGGTGATCTTCCGGGAGAGGTCCCCCGTGGCGACCGCGGTGGTCACCTCGGCGATGTTTCGGACCTGCGAGGTGAGGTTGGCCGCCATGAAGTTGACGTTGTCGGTCAGGTCCTTCCACGTGCCGGCCACGCCCTTGACCTGCGCCTGCCCGCCGAGCTTGCCCTCGGTACCGACCTCGCGCGCGACGCGTGTCACCTCCGACGCGAACGACCCGAGCTGATCCACCATCGTGTTGATGGTGTTCTTCAGCTCGAGGATCTCGCCCTGCACGTCGACGGTGATGGTCTTCGACAGATCGCCGTTCGCGACGGCGGTGGTCACCTCGGCGATGTTGCGGACCTGGGAGGTGAGGTTGGCCGCCATCGAGTTGACGTTGTCGGTCAGATCCTTCCACGTGCCGGCCACGCCCTTGACCTGCGCCTGGCCGCCGAGCTTGCCCTCGGTGCCTACCTCGCGCGCGACGCGTGTCACCTCCGACGCGAACGACCCGAGCTGATCGACCATCGTGTTGATGGTGTCCTTGAGCTGGAGGATCTCGCCGCGGGCGTCGACGGTGATCTTGCGGGAGAGATCGCCGCTCGCGATGCCCGTCGTGACCTCGGCCACGTTGCGCACCTGCGAGGTGAGGTTGGCCGCCATCGAGTTGACGTTGTCGGTCAAATCCTTCCAGGTCCCCGCCACGCCCTCGACCTGGGCCTGCCCGCCGAGCTTGCCTTCCGTGCCGACTTCGCGGGCCACGCGGGTCACCTCGGAGGCGAAGGAGTTGAGCTGGTCCACCATCGTGTTGATGGTGTCCTTCAGCTCGAGGATCTCCCCCTTCACGTCGACGGTGATCTTGCGCGAGAGGTCACCCTTCGCGACGGCGGTGGTCACCTCGGCGATGTTGCGGACCTGGGAAGTCAGGTTCGCCGCCATGAAGTTGACGTTGTCGGTGAGGTCCTTCCAGGTGCCGGCGACCCCCTTCACCTGGGCTTGCCCGCCGAGCTTGCCCTCCGTGCCGACCTCGCGGGCAACGCGGGTCACCTCGGATGCGAACGAGCCGAGCTGATCCACCATCGTGTTGATGGTGTCCTTCAGTTGGAGGATCTCGCCGCGGGCATCGACGGTGATCTTGCGGGAGAGATCGCCGCTGGCGACCGCGGTGGTCACCTCGGCGACGTTGCGGACCTGCGAGGTGAGGTTGGCCGCCATCGAGTTCACGTTGTCGGTCAGGTCCTTCCAGGTCCCTGCCACGCCTTCGACCTGGGCCTGCCCACCCAGCTTGCCCTCGGTGCCTACCTCGCGGGCCACGCGTGTAACTTCGGACGAGAACGTGGCGAGCTGATCGACCATCGCGTTGACGGTCTTCGCCGTGCGGAGGAACTCCCCGCGCAGCGGACGCCCCTCGACGTCGAGCCCCATCCGCTGGGTGAGGTTGCCCTTGGCGACGGCGCCGATGACCCGCGCGACGTCGCTCGTGGGCTGGCTCAGGTCGGAGATCAGCGTGTTGAAGGCCTCGATGCACGCGGCCCAGCCGCCCACGGCGTTCCCGGGGGTCACCCGCTTCGAGATCTTGCCCTCGGTGCCGACGAGCGACGCCACGCGTTCGAAGTCACTCACCATCCGTTCGTTGGCGTCGATGATGCCGTTGAAGGACTCGGCGATCTCGCCCGCCCGGCCGGTCCACTCGAGCGGCAACCGCGTCGTGAAGTCCCCATTTCGGGCGGCGCGCAGGGCGCGAAGCAAGATCACGGGGTCCAGGTCGGTCGTCGGCTGGGCCTGCATCGTCTCTCCGAAGGCCCTCAAGGTACCACGGCGCCCCCACGGGGTCCTGGCCCCGCCGGCCCCACGCCCCGGTGGACAGTCAGGCGCCTTCGTGGTCTGATGAGAGGAGAGCCTCGCGACGGGAGCGCTGCTGTCGCCGCGCACGACCCGCGTTTCGGGGGGGAGGTCGGCATGCGGTGTGAGGTCATCCTGTTCGTGGAGGACAACCCGGACGACGTGAAGCAGACCCTCCGGGCGTTCGAGCGGAACAACATCGGCAACGAGGTGGTGGTCGCGCGGGATGGCGAGGAGGCCCTGGACTACCTCTTCGGCCGCGGGGCGCACGCGGATCGTGACACCGACCTCCAGCCCGGCCTCATCCTCCTCGACCTCAAGCTCCCCCGGATCTCGGGGCTCGAGGTGCTCGAGCACCTCCGCGCGGACCCCCGGACCGAGCATGTCCCTGTCGTCGTCCTTACATCCTCGACCGAGGAGCGGGACATGCTGCGGAGCTACTCGCTGGGTGCCAACATCTACGTTCGGAAGCCCATCCACTTCCCCGAGATCCTCAACGCCGCGCGGCAGCTCGGCTTGTATTGGACCCTCCTGGGGTCGGGCCTCGCGTTGTTGCATCGGGAGCCGACAACGCCGGTGATCGCCCTGGGAGCCGAGCCCGAACCGCCGGAGGGGGCGCCGCTGCTCTGGCCGCTCGAGGTCCTGATCGCCACCCCGGACGCCGACCTCATCCAGCGCGTCCGTGACCTGCTCGGGGCGCAAGGCCACCGCGTTCGTCACGCTTCGGATGCGAGAAACGCATTCGCACTACTTATGTCAACACTTCCCAACGTGGTGATCGTCGACGATGCCCTCCCCGACATCCGCGGCGCGGAGGTGGTCCGCGGGCTGCGACGCTCGCCGCACGGGGAGTCGATCGCCGCCATCCTGCTCGCGGGGGACGTCGAGGCCGTCTGCCGGGACCTCGCTGACGACGCCGTCCACGTCCTGTCCCGCGCCGTCCAGCTCGGCGAGCTCGCCGCGCTCGTCCGCGAGGTCAGCTCGGCGAGCCTCTGGTTGCCCGACAACGCGGAGGGCGATCCGGTCAGCCCACCTCGTATAGATTGATATATTTATTCCCCTGAATGGGGATCCTCCCCAACAAGGTGGTCCCCTCCTCCACCTGCCGGGCCCCCACCTCGGTGAGCAGCACGCGGCCGCGGTGCGCCGAGAGGTTCATCATCCAACGCGCGAGGTAGAACGGGCCCGCCAGCTCCCAACCCTCGGCGGGGCGGCGGGTCTCCGGCAGCACGCGGGCCACCCCCGGGGCGACCCCCACCGAGAGCCGGTACCCGGCGGCCGCCGTCGCCTTCTGCAGGGCGATGCTCGTGCGCACGGCCTTGCTCACCGTGTCCCGGAACCCCTGGGTCACGGTCCAGCAGATGAGCAGCGATCCCTCGCCGCGCTCCCAGATCTCGCCGCCCCCCTCCTGGATGATGCCCGCCCACTCCAGGGTGAGCCCGGCGAGGCCGGCCCGCGGCGTGGCGATGCTCCGGGGCGGGGGGGAGGCCTCCATGGCCAGCACGACGACCGGCGAGGGCGCCACGGTGCGGGCGACCCGGGGCCGCGCGGACTCCGCGGGCTCGGCGGAGGCGTTGGCGGCGTCGATGACCTCGCGCAGGTAGGTCGACAGGTCGTTGTTGGTGGCGCGGTGCCCCTCGCGCACGATGAGCGCGGACAGCGCGTCCATCATCTCCGCGGCGTCGGCGTACCGGTCCTCGCGGTGGCGGGAGAGGGTGCGGAGGAGGAAGGCCTCCAGATCCTCGCTGATCTCCGGACGGTAGGCGCGCGGGCTCGGCACCTCGGCGCGGCGGACGCGCGCGAGGGTCTCGTCGCGGCTCTTGGACTTGAAGAGGCGCCGCCCCGTGAGGAGCTCGTAGAGCACGATCCCGAGGGAGAACAGGTCACTGCGGCCGTCGAGCGGCTTGCCTTCGACCTGCTCGGGGCTCATGTAGGCGTACTTGCCCCGGATTACGTCCTGGTTCCCCTTCTGGATCGCGGCGCGGCTGATGCCGAAGTCGGTGATCTTCACCTCGCCCGAGAAGCTGATGAGGATGTTCTGGGGGGAGATGTCGCAGTGCACGATGTTGAGCGGGCGGCCCTCGCCGTCGGTGTAGTGGTGCGCGAACTGCAGGGCCTTGAGCACCTCGCCGCAGGCGAACAGCGCGAGCGGCACCGGGAACTCGCCGACGCCGCGGGCCCGGCTCACGAGCCGCGCGAGGTCGATGCCGTGCACGTACTCCATCGCGATGTACAGGCTCTCGTCCTGCTGGCCGAGCTCGAACACCTGCACGATGTTCACGTGCGACAGCAGCGCGGCGATGCGGGCCTCGACCTTGAAGAGCTCCTTGAACTCCTCGTCCTTCGCGAGGGTGTCGAGGATGCGCTTGATGACCAGGATCTTCTCGAAGCCCATCGCGCCGTGCGCGCGGGCCCGGTACACCTCGGCCATGCCGCCGGTCGCGATCTTCTCGAGGAGGTGGTAGTTGCCGAAGATCTCGGGTTGGCCGGGCGTGGTCAAGGGACTCCCCGCTGCCGGGGTCTGGCGGGAACCCGGTTAGCGGTGTTCTCTCTATCAGAAGGAGCCCCGTGTCGTCAGTAGACCAGCTTCGGGATGTGGTCGCCCGCCTGCGAGCGGAGTGCCCGTGGGACCGCGCGCAGGACCTCCGCACCATGCGCCCCTACCTGCTCGAGGAGGCCCACGAAGTGCTCGGCGCCCTCGACGCCCTGGCCGACGGCGGCACCATGGAGGAGCTCCGGGGGGAGCTCGGGGATCTCCTGTTCCAGGTCTACTTCCTCGCCCGCCTCGCGGAGGAGCAGGGCGCCTTCGACATCGAGGCCGTGGCGGAGGCCATCGTCACCAAGATGATCGAGCGGCACCCCCACGTGTACGGCACCGAGGCGGCCACCGACGTCGCCGGCACCATCGGCGCGTGGGAGGCGCGAAAAGCCGCGCGCCGGAAGGGCGGCTCGCGCGTGGACGGCGTGCCGGTCTCGCTCCCCGCGCTCCTCCGCGCGCACCGGGTCGGCGAGAAGGTGGCCCACGTCGGCTTCGACTGGCCAGACCTGGGCGGCGTGCTCGCGAAGATCGACGAGGAGCGCGCCGAGCTCGAAGAGGCGATCGCGAGCGGCGATCCCGCCCGGATCCGCCACGAATACGGTGACCTGCTCCTCGCCACCGCCAGCCTGGGGCGGTTCCTCGGCGTGGCCGGCGAGGACGCCCTCCGCGAGGCCAACGCGCGCTTCGAGGGGCGCTTCCGCCGGGTCGAGGCCTCCGCCGCCGCCGCGGGCGTCGCGATGGAGGAGGCCGGGCTCGACCGACTCGAGGCCTGGTGGCAGGAGGCGAAGCGCCAGGAGGCGCGCGAGGCGGCCTGCTCACGCAAGGATCCGGCATGACCTTCCTCATCCTGTTCCTGCTCTTCACCGTCGTGCCGGCGGTCGAGCTCTGGATGCTCATCGAGATCGGCCGCCAGATCGGCGGCTTCGAGACGATGCTCTACGTCGTGGCCGTCGGCGTGCTCGGCGCGTGGCTCGGCAAGAACGCGGGCGTCTCGGTGCTGCGCGAGCTGTTCGCCTCGGTCCGCGAGGGCGCGCCGCCCGCCGACAAGCTCGTGGAGGGCGCGCTCGTCCTCGTCGGGAGCGTGCTGCTCGTCACGCCCGGCGTGCTCACCGACGTGACCGGCATCCTGCTCTTCTTCCCGCCGTTCCGCCGCTGGCTCGCGCCCCGGGTCAAGCGCGCCGTGCTCGCGTGGGCCACCCGGCGCGGCGTGCAGGTCGGCACCGTCGGCCCAGGGCCCCGCGCGCGGCAGCGTCAGGAGGCCGAGAAGAAGGTGTTCACCCACCCGAAGGTGTGATCCGGGCGCGAGGGTCGCGCAAGCCCCTCGCGCTCGCGGTACGCTCGGCCCATGCTCGTCACGCTCCTGTTGCTCGGCTGCGCGCCACACCCCTCCCCGACGGGCGACACGCCGCCCCACGAGACGGGAGAGGGCCTGTTCCTCGGCGGGTGCCCCGAGGCCGGCCGCGCCACGGCGCGGATCCTCACCGAGGTCTCCGAGCAGCCCTGGGGGTTCGAGGATCCCCTCGCCGCCCCGGGTGACGTGCTGCTGCTCAACGAGCGCGCCGCGTTCGTGATCCAGGCGCCCGACGACCCGCGCACCTACTACCACTACGGCGGCATGCCGATCGACGCGGTGGCGGTCGACGGCTGCGAGCAGGCGGGGCCGGAGCTCTTCGGCGAGCTCGGGCTCGTCATCGGGCAGCTCGACCTCGCGAATTTCGGGCAGAGCGGCATGCACATGATCCGCGGCGAGTCCGTGGAGATCGTGTCCGACGGATCGGGGGGCGGTCCGGTGATCGTGGACGTCCATGCTACCGACGATCGCTTCTGGCTCGTGGAGCTCACGCTCATGCGGCGCGAGTACGAGAACGGCGGTCGCAAGCTCCTCGAGGACCCCTACGGGCTCGACATCACGCTGCGCTACACCCTCGAGCCGGACGACGCCGCCCTGCGCCTCGACGTGCTCCTCGGCGGCGAGCCGGTGACCGACGGCTTCCTCGTCGGCGCCGTCGCGTTCCCCTCCGACCGGACCGAGAACACCGCCTACGCCTCCGGGGGCCTCGCCGTTGGCGGCATCGGCTTCGACGTGGGCGTGGCATGGTCGGGGGACGCGAGCGCGAGCGGCTCCTCGGCGATCGCGATGCCCGGCGCGGCCCTGGCGCGCACCGAGATCGCGGGCGTGACCGTGCTGGTCGACGTGAACCACGTCGCCGCCCCGCTCTCCGTGGGGGACCAGGCCTCGTTCCTCGTGGGGGTGAGCGCGGGTGACGGCGCGAGCGCCGCCGCCGCCCTGGAGCCCCACCTCGACGATCCGGTGCCCGGCTTCGCCACCGCGTGGCACGACGTCGCGGGCAGTGTCGTCGGGCCCTCGGGGGATGCCGTCGCCGGCGCGCTCGTCGAGCTGGCGGCCGCGAACGACGACGGTGACTGGCGCACGCTCACCACCCTCGTGACCAACGCGCAGGGCCGCTTCGCGGGCCGGACGCTCGCGGTCGGCGAGGGCGCGTGGCGGGTGGTCGCCACCGGCGCCGGGCGGGACGACGGCGCCGCCGTCGAGGTCGACCCCGCCGCCGCCACCGCCCTCGCGCTGGACATCGGCGCCGAGGGCGCGGTGACGGTGAACGTCCGGGACGACGCCGGCCTCCCCCTCCCCGTGCGGGTCGAGCTCGAGCGGACTGACGGCACCGTTATCGTCGGCTACCCCGGGGAGGGCAACCCGGACATCGCGGTTCCGCCCGGCACGTGGACCGCCTACGTGTCCCGCGGCTACGAGTACGCCGTCGCCACCGCGACCGTGGAGGTGCTCCCCGGCGGCGTCGGCACCGTCGAGCTGACCCTGCCCCGGGTCGTCGACACGAGCGGGTGGGCGAGCTTCGACAGCCACGTCCACTCCGGCCCGAGCGCCGACAGCACGGTGCTCCCAGCGGACCGGATGCGCACGGCGGCGGGGAGCGGGCTCGACGCGGTGATCTCCACCGATCACGAGGCGATCGTCGATCTCTCCGACGCGCTCGTCGAGGCCGGGGTCGAGGCGTGGCTCACCTACGGGCTCGGGAGCGAGGTCACCGCGAGCCTGCCCGAGCACACGAACGCGTGGCCCTTCCCCGTGACCGACGACGTGCGCGGCGATCCGGTGCGCTGGTACGAGCTCGCCTTCGGGGGCATCTACGCGGCGGAGCGCGCCCGGGGCGCCCGCGTGATCCAGCTCAACCACTCCCGCGTCAACGGCGAGTGCGGCATCCTCTGCATCCTCGACTGGGACCGCCTCACCGACCCCCCGATGATGGACGATCCCGAAGCGCTCGGGGTTCCCCCGGGCACCGCCATCTGGTCGTGGGACTTCGACAGCTCCGAGGTCCTCAACGGCCTCCGGAGCCCCTACCTGGACGCCGGGGATCCGCGCCACACCGGCGCGCTCGTCGACTGGTTCGCCTTCCACAACCTCGGCCACCGCGTGACCGGCGTGGGCGTGACCGACGAGCACGGGATGGACACCCCCGGCACGCCGCGCACCTACGTCACCGTGGCCGACGACACCCAGGGCGGCTTCACCGCGGACGACCTCGCGGACGGCGTGCTCGGGGGCGCCGCCCAGATCAGCGCCGGGGCCTTCGCGCGCGTGACCGTCGACGGGGCCGGGCCCGGCGACCTCGTGACGGTGAGGGGCGGCCAGGCCCAGCTCCGCCTGGAGGTTCAGGCCCTGCCGGAGATCGACGTCACCCGCGTCGACGTCCTCGTCGACTGCGACATCGCCGTTCGAATCGACGCCACCGACCCCGCCGGGGTGGTGAAGCTCGACGACGCGCGCTCCCTCTCCCTCGACGGAGACGCCTACGTCGTGGTCGTCGCCGTCGGCACCGGCGCCATGCCGCGCGGCATCGAGGGCTACGCGGCGTCCCAGGTGCCCCGCGTGACCGTCAACCCGATCTTCGTGGACGGCGACGGCGACGGCGTGTGGACCCCGCCGGGGCCGAAGAGCTGCGACTGGACGCCGTAGGACCCGGCGAGCGAGGGGGGCCCCGCCCGGTAGAGGGGCGATTCGTGACCGCCCCGGCGCGCCTCCGCCCGCACATTGAGCCCAGGGAGGCTCCATGGCGAAGATCGCGTTCGTGCTCGGCGAGGACTTCGAGGATGACGAGTTCCGGGTGCCCTACGACCGCCTGCGCGGCGCCGGGCACGAGATCACCCTCATCGGCGTGAAGAAGAACGCCTTCGTGGAGGGCAAGCGCGGCCGCGAGAAGGTCGGCATCAGCGCCACGCCCCAGGACGTGCGCGCCGAGGACTTCGACCTGCTCGTGATCCCGGGCGGCTACTCCCCCGATCACCTGCGCCTGGACCTGGGGATGGTGAAGTTCGTGCGCGAGTTCGGCCTGCTCGACCGGCCCATCGCCGCGGTGTGCCACGGGCCGAGCCTGCTCATCGAGGCGGACCTCGTGGACGGCAAGCGGCTCACGTCGTGGCCCTCCATCCACGCCGACCTGGTCAACGCGGGCGCGCACTGGGAGGACTCGCCCGTCGTGGAGGACGGCAACATCATCACGTCGCGCAACCCGAGCGATCTGGACGCGTTCTCCAACGCGATCCTCCAGCGGCTCAACGTGATGGCGGGCGCGCCGGTGTAGGCCCAGCCTAGTTGTCGGGCTCGGGCTCGGGCTCCTCGTCCTCGGCGCCCTCGCCGAGCTCCATCGCCGTCACCGCGCTGCGGGTGTCGGTGGGATCGAGCTCGGCGGCGCGGGCGAACGCGACGCGGCTCTGCTCGATGAGGTGGGTGAACGTGGCGGGATCCCCGAAGACGACCTCGTCGGTCGAGGCCTTCTCCTTGAGGATCTCGCCGTAGAGCGCCCAGGCGACGGCCAGGACCACGTTCTCGGGGAGATCGACGGTCCACTGCCCGCCCATCTCGAGGATGCGGATCGCCTCGCGCGCCTCGGCCTCGGCGTCGTCGAGCCGCCCCATCTCCAGGAAGATGCGGGCGATCTCCATGCGGGGCTCCGCGATGCGGGGCTCCGTCTTGAGGATGTCGGTGAACGCCTCGAGCGCGGCATCCACCTTTCCGATGCTCCGCAGCTGGAGCGCCGCGAGGAAGCGTGGACCCAGCGCGGCGAGGTGGGCTTCGGGGAGGTTCTTCGAGTCGTCGTCGTCCATGGCGCCGGCTAACCCGGAGCGGACCTCGGTTGCCGGCCCCGCCGCGGGATTCGCCGCTACACCGACTCCTTCAGCACGATCTCCCAGCAGGTGCCCTGCGCGACGTCGAGGAGCCGCAGCTCGCCCCCGGCGGCCGCCAGGAGATCGCGCGAGATGGAGAGGCCGAGGCCCGTGCCCGTGGGTTTTGTCGTGTGGAAGGGCTCGAAGAGGTGGGAGCGGATGTGGAGCGGCAGGCCCGGCCCGTTGTCCTCGACCCGGATGGTGGCGCCGCCGCCGACGGCCCGTGCGCCGGTGATGCGCAGGCAGCCGCCGTCCTGGCCCCGGAGGGCGTCGAGCGCGTTCTGGCCGAGGTTGACGAGGGCCTGCTGCACCGCGAGGAGCGAGCCGCGCACCGCCACGGCCTCGCCGAAGTCGATGATCATGCGAACCTGCGAGGCGATGGCCCGGTGCTCCAGCACGACCAGGGCCGAGCGCACCGGCGCCGCGAGCTCGAACACTTCGCAGCTCCCGACGGGGCGCCGGGAGAAGTCGGCGTACCCCTCGAGCAGGGTCTCGAGGGTGTGCACCTGCGCCAGCACCTGCTCGAGGTACTCGGGCGCCTTCGCGGGATGCCCCTCGGCCAGCTGCGCGAGCGCCTTGAGCGCGAACACGGGCTGCCGGAGCTCGTGGATGAGGCCCGCGGTGAGGAGCCCGAGCTCGGCGAGGCGCAGGGCCTCGTGGGTGATGTTGTCGCCGTGGCCGCTCACGCCACCCTCGTCGCCGTTCGGGGGGAGCTCGGCGTCATGGCCGTTCCACGTGCTGCTGGAGATCGACGGCGACATCACACTGCCCTCCTACGTTCCCGTTCGTGTCGATGGGCGCGACCGAGAGACGATAGCTCCCGGAGTCGCGCAGGATTCCGTCGTTTCCGCGTCCGTCCCACGAGAGCGTGGGGTCGGACCCCGGCTCGCGCAGGCTGCGGACCCGTGTCCCGTCGCGGGCATACACCGACAGCCACCACCAGGCCGGCGTGCCGGTGGCGGTGGGGGCGAGCGCGACGGAGTCCGCCTCGACGTCCGTGCCGTCGTCCCCGTCGGGAGTGAAGCTGGCGACACTCGCGCCGCACGAGGAGATCTCCGGCAGGGACACCTCCACCGCGCCGAAGGTGAAGGTCGCGGGCGCCCGCACGCCGCTCCACTCGCCGTCGAGCTGGTTGCCCTCCTCGAGATCCCGGAGGTTCTTGGACACGACGAGCGTGTAGACCCCCGCGGCGCCGTCGAGCGGCACGTTCGGCGTGATGCGGAGCGTCGTGAGGTCCGTGGTCCAGTCGTAGGTGGCGGCGACAACGCCGTCGGGGCCGGTGAGCGTGAGGTTGGTCGCCGTGGCCGTCGAGGGCAACATGGTCTCGCTGAACGTCACGTCGATCGTCGTGACGGTGCCGAGCGCCAGGCCGGAGGGCTCCACCTCCACGACGCTGGGGAGCACGCGATCGCCGGTGACGGCGACGCTGCGGCTCCCGACGGCCCCGCCGCCCGCCGAGCCGGCGTAGACCGTGGCGGTTCCCATCTGTCCGGTCTCGAACTCCCAGAGGAAGGTCGCGGCGCCCGCGGCGTCGAGGGTGACGGCAATCCCCTCCCCCGTCATCGTCCCCTCCGGGGTCCCGAGATCGGCGCGGACGAGGAGCTCCTTGCCGGCCGCGAGGTCGGACGTGCAGTCCTCGGCCGTCACGGTCACGGTCACGGAGCCGACGGAGGAGGCGGTCGACGCGGCGGTGGTCACGGTCACCGGGCCGGTGGGCTCGCCGTCGTCGGAGCCGACGTAGATCGTGCCGCCATCGACGTCGGCGCACGCGCGCGTGTCGGCCACGAGCAGCTCCACGTAGTGCGAGCCGGTGGTGTCGTAGGTGAACGTGGCGCTGTCGGCGGGCGTCCGCGTGACCGACGTGCCGTCCGAGTAGTGCCGCACCGTGATGCCCGTGCCGCCCCCGAAGCTGCCCGACGAGTCGGCCTCCACCGACACCGTGCCCCCGTCAGCGAGGCAGCGGATGGAGTCCTCCCCGCCGTCGAGCGAGAGGTCGGCGGTCGGGCCGTCGGGGCAGTAGAGGTCGACCACGTCGAGCACGCCGCTCCTGCCGTCGAAGCCGAGGTCGTCCACCGCCTCCAGCTCCTCGGAGAGCTGGGGCGTGGTGCAGGGGAGGTCGACCGTGGCGCTTCCGTCGTAGAAGGCGTCGACGATCACGGTGTCGCAGGCGCCCCCCACCGCGGAGAGGGTCACCGTGCCGGCGTAGTCGGGGATGGCGTTGCCGTAGGCGTCGACGGCGGTGACCTCCACCGACGCGTCGGTGTCGACGGAGACCCAACGGGGCGCGTCCACCAGCAAGGCGTCCTGCTCGTCGGGCGCGACGAGCAGCGGGCGACTGGCCCCGAGGCGGACACCCGCTTGCGACGCGAAGATGCGGACCGCGGGCCCCGCGCCGTACAGCACGGAGGAGACCTGCACCTCGCCGTCCGGCCCGAGCACGGCGCTGGCGGGGGTCATGGTGCCGGCGGTGTCCGAGAGATCGACGGTGGGATCCGACTGGACGACGTAGGGGTTTCCGTAGGCGTCGACGCCGCGGAGCGAGACTGTGAAGGCATCGCCCGCAACGAACGTGATGCCCTGCGGATCGACCTCGACCTCGGCCAGCTCCGCGTTGGTGACCTCCAGGGGATCGACGGCGATCCCGGTGAGCCCGAGCACGTGCGCCTCGATCCGGGCGTCGGGCACGGCGCCCTCGATGTAGCAGGAGAACCGCTGCGCGCCCGCCACCGCGCCGGTCCACGTGCAGGCGATGGGGTCCGAGCCCTCCAGGAACACGACGGGATCGGTGCCCCCGGGGTCGAAGCCCACGCTGTTGCCGAACCGGTCGATCACGCGCACGGTCGCGTCGAAGCGCTCGCCGGCCGCGACGGTGGAGGCGCCGATGTCGAGCAGCAAGGTGACGGCATCGTCCGGCAGGACCTCGATGGGCTCGGCGGTCCCCTCGCGCCCGGAGCCCTCCGCCCGAATCTCGACCGCCGGGCCCGCGATCCACACGCTCGCCGAGCACACCTGCGCGCCCGCCGTGAACCCGGGGCACGACTGCTCGCCCCGGCCCATCCCCGGGTCGAGCCCGCCGAGATCGTCGTAGAGGGCCACGGGCTCCGCGTGGGTGGTCACGACGTTGCCCCAGTCGTCGACCGCCTCGACGAACACGATCAGATCGCCCCCGGCGGTCACCACCCGGGGCACGGCCTGGACCTCGTAGCCGGCGTGATCGCCGGGCAGGACCGCGAACGGATCGCTCTTCCAGTCGGTCGCATAGGCGTACGCGTGGATGCGGTCCTCGGCGCAGGCGGCGGTGAGCTCCACCTCGACCGTACCCTCGCCGACGATCGAGATCGGACGGACCCACCCGCCGCACTCGTCGAACAGGATGAGATCGGCGGGCTCGGTGGTGAGCACGTTCCCGAACGTGTCCTTCAGGCGGACGGTGAGGTCGAAGGCCTCTCCGGCGCGCGCGGAGAACCCCTCCTCGGGCAGCGCGAGCTCCACGGATGCCACGGGCCCGGTCTTCCACGCGAGGAACAGCCGGTCGCCACGCACGACGGCGTCCGGCTCGACGGGGAAGACCTCGATCAGCACGTCGTCCGCGACGTCCGAGCTGATCAGGACGACGCCCTCGCCGTCGTTCCCGAGGCGGCCGGTGACGCCGACCTCGTCGTTGAGCGGCTGCTGGTCCTCCAGGCCCCCGTCGGCGTAGAAGGTCACCCCCGTCGCGCCGGTGGACTCCGACGTGGCGACGAGCCGCACCTCCATCCCCTGCGCGACGATGTGATCCTCGGGGTCCAGCAGGCGGATGGTCACGGGCGCGAAGGCGCCCACCGTGTAGGCGGGGGTCACGACGGAGAGCACCAGGTGGTCGGCGCGGGTGTCGGTGACGGTGAACGCGTCGGCTACCGACGCGACGAGGCCGGACGGGACCTCCACCTGGAGGCCGTAGGTGCCGACCGGGAGCCCCTCCGGCACCTCGGCGCCGATGCGGTCGTACGAGAGGTGCTGGACGCCGTCGAGCGCGAAGCTCTCGTCCTCGCCGACGAGCCAGGCCTGGAAGGTGCCCTCGATGCGCCCGCCGTCGTCGTTCGAGGCCCCCAGCTCGCCCCCGACGATCACCGAGGGGAAGAAGTGGGCGCCCTCGATCTCGATCTCCGTCGGCTCGCCGTTGTAGCCCCAGTTCGGGGTCACGCCCGAGATGGACGGCGCCGCGGGGGAGAGCGTGCAGCCGGCGAGCGTGCAGCCGGCGATGACGACGACGCCCACGACGGCTCGCCCGGCGCCGAGGGCGGCGCGCACGGCCTCCGCCCAAGCTGGCGTAGAGGCTCCGATCGGCGGGCGTAGCGTCATCTCGTCAATAGAGTAGCCGGTAACCGGCCTGGACGGAGACCCCGCCGAGGGAACCTTCGAACGCCACCTGCTGCGCGCCCGCGGTGAACAGGAGGAAGCGCGCCTCGGCGTAGAGCTCGGAATTTCCGAGGCGATAGCCCCCACCCCCCATCACGGCCAGCCCGGGGGAGGCGAGCCCCACCCCGGAGACGCCGCGATCGGTCCCGAAGTCGACCGTCATCTGGTAGGGCGCGACCACCGCGGCGAGGCCGGCGCTCAACGAGCGGCGCCCCCACCGCTCGGTGGCGGTCAGGCCGATGTCGAACGGCACGAGCGTGGCCCGCACCCCGATCCGGTCCTCGGCGACGGGGTCCACGACGGAGGTCTCGAAGGTGTAGGCGGTGACACCCACCCGGGCCGAGAGGAGCCGTGGGAGGAACGGGATGTCCTGGGTCCACGCCACCGAGAGAGCCGGCGACGAGATGAGCCCGAAGTTGCCGATCCACCCCGCCGCGACGCCCACCGAGCCGCTCACCGGGCGCGGCGACAGGGCGAGGTCGGTGGAGACGGTGCCGGCCGAGGTCGTGGCGGTGATGCGGACGGTCTGGTCGTAGAGCACCGACGGCGGCGGCCGGTACACCATCTCGCGGCTCCCGTCGGCGCGCGTCGCGGCCGCACCCACGTCTCCCGCGCTCGCGACGACGGTGACGGGCTCGTCGCGCACGGGGTTGCCCGCGCTGTCGAGCATGCGCACGACCACGGTGGCGGTGGCGCCCGAGCCCGTGAGCAACGGGCGGGGCGACACGTCGAGGGAAACCTGGCGCACACGACCGGCGCGGATGGACAGGTCCACCCGGGCCACGACGTCGGGCGCCGCGGGATCGGGGAGCTCCTGCCGCGCCCCCGGGAGCCACGCGATCTCCCGGACGACACCGCTTCCTGACTCGGCCCGCAACGTGGTCGCCGCGGGGGGCACGCCGGGGAAGGTCACCCGCGCCCATCCCCGGGCGTCGGTGGTGCCGGTGAGCTCCTGGTCACCGAGGCGGACGCGAACGTCCGTGCCGGCGAGGGGGCGGTCCAGGCGGTCCCGCGCGCGGACGAGCGCGGCGAGGGCCTGCCCGCCCACGTCGACGGCAGCGTACAGCTCCAGCCCCCAGGCGAGCCCGGCGCCGGGCGGGTGGTCCCACGCGGCCGACAGGGTGTCGCCCCCGTCCTCCACGGCCGCCGCGCCACGGTACTCGCCGCGCACGGTGCCGTCGGCCACCTCGAGCTGGAGCTCGCCCAGCGCGGCGCGCACGCGGAGGGCGTCCGGCGGCAGGCGCTCCCCCCGGCGGTCGAGGAGCGCGGCCTGGACCTGGGCGATCGGGAAATCCGCGGAGAGGGTCTCGGGGTAGACGCGCAGGTCGATGCGCGCGGGGCGCTCGGCGCCGAGCGGCACGCGGAGGGCGACGGAGGCGGCCCCGAGGCCGCACGCGACGCGGGGCTCGAACAATGCGCCGACCTCGGGCGTGTCGACCGTGGCGCGGTAGCGGCCCCGGCCCACGGGAGCGGCGTCGGAGCGCTCGCCCGCACCGCTGCGGCAGACGGGGGCATCTCCGGTCCAGGCGGCGCCGGTGGGCGTCCAGGCCCCGAGCCAGAGCTCGGCGCCACGCTCGCCGGCGAGGGCCGCCTCCAGGCCGACCAGCACCGGCTGGGTGACGACGGGGAGCGGGCCCTGCGAGCGCTGGGTGTTCCCGAGATCGTCGGAGACGGCGATCTCGTAGGCGGCCTCTCCGGGAAACACGTCGAAGGACACCGCCGCCGCGCCCGCCGCGTTCGCCACGAACGGCCCGTAGCTGCGCTTGCCCACCTTCACGGTCACCGTGCTGCCGGGATCGGCGGTGAGCGTGAGCTGGGGGCGCGCGCGGAGGCGCACCAGCGCGAACGCCGGCACGGCCCGCGGATCGTCGGCGTCGAGCAGGCCGACGGCCAGCACCCGGGCGTTGCGCTCGCTGCCAGGCTCCACGACGACGACCACGCCGTCGGCCTCGTCCCGCACCTCGAGCACCCGCCCCTCGGACACCCGCGCGAGCCGCGCGCCGGGGGCCGACTGGGCGCGCGCGTGGGGAAAGCGCACCTCGATCCGGGGGGTGCCGACGGCGGCGTCGATGTCGGTGGGCGGCCCGTAGCTCGGCGGCACCTCGCGCGACGGCGGCAGCACGCGGGTGATCGGGGGGTCGTCCCCCACCACGACGGCGACACTCGCGGGCTCCCCGGCCGCGGCGGTGTAGCGGAACTGATACCGACCGGGCGCCACCTCCCCCACGGGCACGACCGAGGGCGCGCCGACCACGGCCACCTCCGCGCCCTGGACCGGCTGCCCGCCCTCGGCGACGGCCACCTCCAACGTCCCGACCCGACCGGGCTCCGCGGCGCCCTCGGGGGCGTAGAGGAGCACGTCCGCCGCGAGCACGCCGGCGATCAGGGCGAGCACGTGCCCCTCGGATCGTCGTCAAGCGGGATCAGTAGCGTATCTCGGTGGTGACGCTGGGCGCCGTGGTGTCGCGGACCACGGTGTGGCGGACCGCCACCGAGGTGCCGAGGACGGAGGTCGCCTCCACGTGGAGCTCGTTCTCGCCCTCGGCGAGCGGGGCCTCGATGGCGAAGTCCCCGTTCGCATCCGCCTTTCCCACGATCCACGCCCCCTCCCGGCCCACCCGCACCCGGGCGTTGGGCTCGGTCCGGCCGCGCACCTCGGCGCGGTCCTCCCGGGTGCGCGCCGACGCGGGCCACGCCACCTTCAGGAGGAGCTCCTCCGACACGGGCGACACGAGCGCGCTGCCGCCCCGCGCCGCCACGAGGCGGTCGCCCGCCCCGAGCCGGGTGGCGCCGTCGATCCCGTCGAGGCCCACCTCGCCTCGCTCCGCGACCACGCCGAGGGTGCCGTCCTCGCCGCGCACGACGGTGAAGTCGGCGTCCTCCGCGACCACGGTGGCGCCCTCGGAGGACAGGCCGAAGGGCCCTCCGCCGGGCCGGATGGTGGCCTGGACACGCCCGCCTTCGAGCTCGAGCTTCACGCCCGACTGATCGGCGGCGAGCACCCGGACCGACGAACGCTCCTCGATCGTGACCCGCGACTCGGCGCCGAGCGAGAGGACCGCGCGCCCCCCCTCCCCCGCCACGATGCGGTCGCGCGGCTGGAGCGCCTGGCCGGCCTCGGCCGCGACCTCGTCCCCGAAGCCGTCCACCCGGCGCACGCTGCCGGTCACGGCCTCGACCACGAGGCGGTCGCCGCCGTCGTCCCCGAAGAGCTGCCCGTACCCGATCCACGCGACCGCGAGGATCAACACGAGGACGGCCAGGGCCTGGAGCTCCTTGGACATCACGCGGCCTCGCAGCGGGGGGCGCGCAGGCGCCACGTCCGCGCGGCGCCGCGCTCGCCGACCGGCTCGTCGAGGATGGCGCCGTGCTCCTGGAACACCTGGCGGGCCACCCAGAACCCGAGGCCGGCGGCGCGCCAGTCGTCGGTCTCGCGGACGGTGCGGGCGAGGGCGAAGCAGATCTCCACGTCCTTGCCGGACTGGCTGCCCTCGATGGTGAGCGTCGACCCGGGCTCCGCCACGGCGCGCAGGGAGGTCAGGAGCTGCCCCAGGGCGCGGCCGAGCTGCGAGGCATCGCCGCGCATCGGCATCGGCGCATCGGTCGTCGAGAGCTCCACCGCGACTCCCCGCTGGCGGAGGGGCCCGCCGACGAGCGTGAGCACGTCACGCACGATCGCCGCCAGATCTACCACATCCTCGGCACCCGGCCCCTTCTGCGGCCCCGACCGCGTGAACCGGAGGAGGTTCGCGACGATGTCCTTGCACCGGAGGGCCTCCTGCTCCGCGGCGCGGAGGAGCGCGCCCTCCGGCCGGTCCTGCAGCTTCGCGGTGAGGATCTGCACGATGCCGAGGATGCCGGCGAGCGGGTTGTTGAGCTCGTGCGCGAGCCCCGCCGAGAGCTCGCCCACCGCCGCGAGCTGCCCCGACTGCACGAGCTGGGCCTGCGCCTCGCGGAGCTGGGTGGTGCGCTGCTCGACGCGCGCCTGCAGCTCGAGGTTGAAGCGCTCGATCTCCTGGTTCTTCGACTCGATCTCCGCGGCGTTGTGCTCGAGCGAGGCCGACATGCGGTTGAACGCGGCCGCCAGCTCGGTGATCTCGTCCCTCCCCTCCTCCGGCATCCGCCGGGCGAACTCCCCGCGACCGACCGCGTGGGCGGCGTCGCGGAGCTTCACGACCGGCCCGGTGATGGTGCGGGTGAGGTAGGCGCCGCCGACGAGGGCGATGAGGAGGGCCACGCCGCCGACGTACCAGGTGCGGAGCTGGATCTGGTGGACCGTGGCGGCCGCGGCGTCCGCGGGCTCCGCGACGACGACCGCCCAGTCGTGACCGGGCACGCGTGCGAGCGCGGCGAGGACCTCGACGCCGTCGGCGGTCTCGTAGCGGAGGTCGACCTCGGCGTTCCGCAGGAAGGCGCGGACGCGCGCGGGATCCACGAGGCCGGGGGGGCCGGCGCGGAGGAGCACGTCCCCGTCGAGGTCGAGGAGGTTGATCTCGCGTTCGCGCCCGAGCGAGCCCATGCGCGAGGCGACCGGCGCGAGGGAGAGCTCGACGGCGAGCGCCACGCCGTCCTCCCACGGCGACGTGAACACCATCGGGAGCACGGCCGCGTCGGCGCCCTCGGGGCGGTAGGTCTCGCCCACGACGACGCCCCCGGGGGTGCGCGAGGGCGCCGGGAGCTCGGCCCGGAACCGCGCGAGCCGGGCGGTGGAGACCCGGTCGTGATCGACGAGCGCGGCGGCCTGCCCCTCGGGCTGGTACAGCGGCGGGATGAGCTCGCCCCCGTCCTCGTCGAGCAGCACCGCGACGGCGATCTCGGGGAACAACCGGTAGGTGGCGACGAGGAAGGAGCCGCGCGCCTCGTCGGAGGCGACGTCGAGCCGGAAGTTGGCGACCTGCTGCACGAGCACGCGCCGGGTGTCCGAGAGCTGGCGGGAGATCAGGGCGCCGTGCGACCGCGCGGCCTCGACCTGGAAGTCCACGATCTGCCCCTCGGCCTGGTTCCGCGCGACCTGGGAGGCCGCGAGGGCGAGGAGGAGCACGGGGAGGATCGCCGTGAAGGCGACGAAGAAGCCGATGCGGAGGCCGAGCCGCATCTTCGCCGCCTACTTTTCGACCGGGAACCGGAGTTCGAAGGTGGTCCCCTCCTCGAGGGCGCTCTGCACCTGGATGCTGCCGCGGTACTTGGTCACGATCCGGTACACGATGTTCAGGCCGAGGCCCGTGCCCTTTCCGGGTGGCTTCGTCGTGTAGAACGGATCGAAGATCAGGCGGCGCTTGTCCTCGGGGATCCCCGGGCCGTTGTCGCTGACGGTGGCCCAGGTCCACCCGTCGTCCATGCCCGCGGCGATGCGCACGACGCCGCCGCCGTCGGGGTGGCGCTCCAGCACGGCCTCGGCGGCGTTCTTGACGAGGTTGACGAAGATCTGCTGGATCTCGTTGGTGCGGGCGTGGAGGTAGAGCCCGGTCCCGAGGTCGGTCTCGAAGCGCACGTCCGACACCGGGGCCGAGCGCTCGACGAGACGGAGCGCGTCGAGGATGACCCGCGAGAGCTCCACGGTGGTGAGGTACTCGCTGGTGGCGACCCGCGAGTAGCTGGACAGCTCCACGACGATGTCGCGGATGGTGCGGCAGTACTCCACGACGTCGCGGGCGTAGCCCTGGGCGAGCGCCAGGTCCTGCTCGTCCGCGATGGCCTCGGCGAGGCCCATGATGCCGAACAGCGGCGAGCTGATCTCGTGCGCGATGCCCGCGGCGAGCGTGCCGATGCCGGCGAGCTTCTCCGACTGGATGAGCTCGGCCTGGAGGCCCCGGGTCTCCTCGAGGGCCTCCTCCAGCTCGGCGTTCTTCTTCTGGAGCTCGGCGATGAGGCGCCGGTTCTCGAGGGCGACCTCCTGCTTCTGGAACGCCTGGCGCACCTTCTTGCGGATGTCGAAGACGTTGTTGAGCGGCTTGAGGACGTAGTCGAAGGCGTCGAACTCCAGGGCGGTCAGCGCCGTTTCCAGGGAGCCGTAGCCGGTGATGATGACCACCTCGGTCAGCACGTCCTTCTGCTTGGCGGCCCGCAGGAGCTCCATGCCGCCGACGTCTGGCAGGTTCTTGTCGGTGAGGAGCAGATCGACGTGGTCCTCCGCGATCACCCGGAGCGCGTCGCGGCCCGATGCCAGCAGGGTGAGCCGATACGGCTCCTCTTCGAAGACCGCCTTGAGGATCTGCAGGATGACCGGCTCGTCGTCGACGATGAGCAGGTGCTTGCGCCGAGCTTCGGACAACGCCCCTCCGGAGAGCGCACCCTAACACAACGCCGCCACGCGCTCGTGCCTCGCGGGCACCGGGGGCAGCCGGGGGCCCCGCCGGCATCGGGATCACCGGCGCGGGCCCCGTCGGGTTTGACAGGATACGGCGCGCCGCGTGATGCTCTCTCCGCCCCTCGCCAAGGAGGCGCTCTCGATGTGTTCGCGGACGTTGTTGGTCCTCCCGCTGCTCCTCCCGCTGTTCCTCACCGGGTGCCCGAAGCCCGTGGCCGGCGGCTCCACCCCGAACGGTGCCTCCGCGAACGGCGGGGCTACGCCCGTCGTCCTGGCCGAGCAGCTCACCACCTCGGTCACCGCCGACGGCCTCACCCAGGTGAAGGTCGACCTCAATCGGGACGGCAAGATCGAGATCACGAACTACTTCCGTGAGCGTTCCGACGCGCCGCGCCTCCTCGTCCGCAAGGAGACCGACCTGAACAACGACGGGCGGGTCGACGTCCGCGCCGAGTTCGACGACGGCGGCCAGCGGGTCAAGGAGCAGCTCGACGGAGACTTCGACGGGCGCGCCGACTGGGTGGACCACTACATCGGCGGCAAGCGCACGTTCTCCGAGGTCGACACCGACTTCAACGGCACGTTCGACCTGTTCAAGTACTACGAGGCCGGGGTGGTCCGCCGCAAGGAGCGCGACTCCGACGCCGACAACCGCATCGACGCCTGGGAATACCTCGACGAGACCGGCACGATCGTGAAGACCGGCAAGGACGTCGACGGGGACGGCAAGATGGACACCCGCGAGCAGTAGCTCGCGGTCGGGCGTCAGCGGTACGAAGCGAGCAGGTCGGCGAGGGTCCGGTCGAGCTCCCACCGCCGGCGCCACCCCAGCGCCTCGGCGCGCGCCGGCGAGCCGAGGTAGACCGGGGCCTCCCCCGGGTGCGACAGCGTCGGATCCTCCGTGAGGATCGCGCCCTCCCCCGCGAGCTTCCCCGCCAGCTCCCGCATCGAGCGTGTGGCGCCGGAGCAGAGGTTGTAGGCCTCGCCGGGCTCCCCGCGCTCCGCGAGGAGGACGAGCCCGCGCACGATGTCCCGCACGTCACTGTAATCGCGACGTAACGCCAGGTTCCCGACCCGCAGCGGCTCGTGTCGCGCGACCCGCGCGGCGAGGTCCCCGAGCGGCGAGCGGCGGTCCTGCCCGGGCCCCGTGAAGTGGAAGGCGCGCGCGATGACCACGGAGACCCCGCGCCCCGCGTAGGAACGGACGATGAACTCGACCGCCGCGCGGGCGGCGCCGTAGAGGTCGAGGGGGGCCAGCGGGCTCCGCTCGTCCGTCGGCAGGCGGGACGCACGCCCATAGACCTCGCACGGGCTGCAGAGGACCACGCGCGCGCCGGGCGCCGCCTCGGCGACGGCCTCGAGCAGGTTCACGGCGGGCTGGACGACGTTGTAGTTGCCGCCCTGGGGGTCGCGGAGGAGCTCGGCGAGCGTGCTCGTCCCCGCGAGGTGGAACACCACGGAGGGCCGCACCTCCTCGATGAGCTCCCGCACGTGCTCGGCGACACGGAAGTCGACCGACCGGTCCGTGGCGTGCCCCGCGGAGACGACCTCCCGGCCCTCCTCCTCGAGGGCGGCGACCAGGTGCCTCCCCGCGAAGCCGCCCGCGCCGGTGACGAGGACGGGCCCCACGTCAGGGCGCCTCGACATCCACGGTGTCGAAGGGGACCGTGTCCCCCTCGTCGACGAACCAACGGACCTGGAGCGTCTTCGCGATGCCCTCGAACGTGACGGCGGGCTCGTAGCAGTAGGTGTCGGCGGTCTCGCCGCCGGTCCAGGCCTCGTGGATCTCGACGATCTTGCCGTCCACGACGACGACCGGGTCGAAGATCAGGCCGGTCTGCTCCTCGTAGGCGTTCGAACGCCACACGCGGATGGCCCCGTCCGACGCGGCCTCCCACTCCAGGGTGGACGCGGGGGGCGCCTCGGGGGTCACTTCGTCGCAGCCGGCCTGGCTGGGGGTGATCGAGATCGGGTCGGCGCACGCGACGTAGAGGAGGAGCGCGAGGGGCATGGGAGCCTCGGATTCGAAGGAGGGCCCCCCCCCAACGATCGGGGACGGGGGCGGGCGCGCGGGCGGAGGCGGCGATTCTAACGGACCGGCGGCCGGATGTCCGTCAAGCGTAGCGTCCGAGCCCGCGCCGCTCGACCTCCTCGAGGAGGAGGCGCACCTCCTGGGCATCGGAGCGGCGGGCGACGAGCAGCGCGTCGGGGGTGTCCACCACGATGAGATCGTCGACGCCGAGCAGGGCGACGAGCTTCCCCGCGGCGTGGACGATGTTGCCCTCCGCGCGGCGCGCCACGACGGCCTCCGCCACGGCCACGCCGCCCTCTCCCGGCGGCAGCACGTCGAGGAGCGCCGGCCAGCTCCCGACGTCGGACCACCCGAAGTCGACCGGCACGACCCGGATGCCGCGCGCGCGCTCCAGCACGCCGTAGTCGATGCTGGTGGCGTCGGAGAGGCCCCACGCCTCCTCCACCGAGGCACCCGCGTCGAGCTGCGCGAGCATCGCCGCGGTGCCGGGAAGGTGCTGGGCGACGGCGTCGAGCAGGGCCTTCGGGGTCCAGACGAACATGCCGGCGTTCCAGAGGTGGCGCCCCCCGGCGAGGAGCCGCTCGGCGGTCTCCAACGGGGGCTTCTCGACGAAGCGGCGGACGGGGCGGTCCGTCCGGTCGGGCCGGCCCGGCTCGGGGCCGTCCTCCGGCTCGATCCAGCCGTACCCGGTCTCCGCGCGGGTCGGGCGCACCCCGAGCGTGACGAGCGCGCCGGTGGCGGCCACGTCGACCGCGTGGGCGAGGGAGGCCCGGAACGCGGGCTCGTCGGCGATCACGTGGTCCGACGGCAGGATGGCGCACGCGGTGCCGCCGCGACGGGCGACCTCCCAGGTGGCCCACGCGATGGCGGGCGCCGTGTTGCGCGGGCTCGGCTCGACGAGCACCTCGACGCCCGGGATCTGCGCGCGCACGGGCTCGACCATGTCCGGCCCGGTCACGACGAGGATGCGCTCGGGAGGCAGGCCGGTCCGGGCCAGCGTGCGCTGGAGGAGCGTAGGCCCCCCGTCGATCGAGAGGCACTGCTTCGGGACGCTCCGCCGCGAGAGCGGCCAGAAGCGGGTGCCCCGCCCCCCGGCGAGCACCACCGCGTAGAAGTCGGGCGGAAACATCAGAAAAGCTCCGGGCGCACGCGGGCGAGCGCGGCGTAGGCCACCACGGCGGCCGCATTGGAGAGGTTGAGGCTCCGCGTGGGGCCGGTCATCGGGATCTGCAGCGCGTCACGCCCGAAGAGCACCTCGGGCGGGAGCCCGACGGACTCGCGGCCGAACACCAGGACATCCCCCTCGGCGAAGGGCGCGCGGGTGTAGGGAACCGACCCGTGCGACGACAGGCACCAGACGCGGCGCGCCGCCGCCCATGCCCAGAACGCGTCGAGGTCCGCGTGCTCCATCAGATCCACGTGCTTCCAATAGTCGAGCCCCGCGCGCCGCACCGCCGCCTCCGAGGTCGAGAACCCGAGGGGGTGAACGAGGTGGAGCCTCGCGCCGATCCCGAGGCACATCCGGCCCACGTTCCCCGCGTTCTGCGGGATCTCCGGGTGCACCAACGCGACGTGGAAGACGGGCGTGGGGATCGATGCGGGGGCGTCCATCGGCGAGGCCCGACCTAACGCGTTATCCGGCGGGCCGATGTCGACGGTCAATGTCAGGAGTAGCGCCCTCGTTTCGCCACGCGCCAGCGTCGTCACGGCCGAACGCCTGGCACGCCGGCACGCGGGCAGATGGGCGCTCCGCGGCGTCGAGCTCGAGCTCGAGGCCGGCCGCGCGTTGATGGTCATCGGCCCGAACGGGTCCGGCAAGACGACCCTCATCCGGCTGCTCGGCACGGCGCTCACCCCCACCACGGGCACGCTCCGCCTCTTCGGCGGGCCGCCGGAGGCCGCGCGTTCGCGCGTCGCGATGCTCTCCCACTCGGACCACCACTACGACGATCTGAGCGCGCGCGAGAACCTGGTCGTCTGCGCCAGCCTCGCCCCGCGGCCCGGCGCCGACGTGGACGCCGTGCTCGCCCGCGTCGGCCTCGCGGGCCGCGCGAACGACATCGTGCGCACCTTCTCCGCGGGCATGCGCAAGCGGCTGGCCTTCGCCCGGCTCCTGTGGAAGCGCGCCGATCTCGTGCTGCTCGACGAGCCCTACGCCGGGCTCGATCCCGCCGGGGGCCGCTTCGTCGACGCCCTGATCCACGAGCTGCGGGCCGGCGGCACGACCGTCGTCCTGTCGACCCACCAGGTGGCACGCGGGGCCACACTCTGCGACGACGCGGTGCTCCTGGAGGCCGGGCGCGTTAAGTGGCGCGGGAACGCGAAGGACGCGCCCGCCGTGGACGCAGCCGTCGCGGCCGGACCGTCCGCCGACTCGTCCGGAGCAGCCGGGGAACCCCAGGAGTAGCCGGGCGCCCGATGGAGCTACTCTACCAATGCGCCCACGTGCTCCGCAAGGACCTGCTGCACCAGTGGCGGGCCCGTGCGCGTCTCGCCGCGGTCGCGGTGTTCGGCCTCACGACGCTGCTCCTGTTCTCCTTCGCCAACGGCCCGGACACCGTGATGCTCCGGACCAACGCGGCCGGGTACCTCTGGCTGGCGCTGCTCCTCTGCAGCACCCTCTCCCTGGCCGAGTCCTTCCGCATCGAGATGCAGAACGGCGCGCTCGAGGGGCTCCTGCTCCTCCCCACCGATCCGCGCGCGATCTACTACGGCAAGGCCCTCGCGAACCTCGCGGTGCTCACCGGCCTCGGCATCGCGCTCATCCCGGTGATGGTCGCGCTCTACGACACGTCGATCCCCCTCGGGGTGCCGCGCCTCGCGGGCGTGATCGCGCTCGGGGCGGCGGGGCTCGTGGCGCCGGGCACGCTCTACTCGGCGCTCTCGGCGCGGGCCCGCGGGAGCGACGTGCTCCTGCCCCTGCTCCTCTTTCCCCTGGTGGTCCCGGCCCTACTGTCGTCGGTCAAGGCCACCTCGCTCATCCTCGCCGGGGATCCCATGAACCAGCTCTCGAGCTGGGTCGGGCTCCTCACCGCGTTCAACGTCATCTACTGGAGCCTGTGCGGCCTGCTCTTCGGCCGCGTGGTGGAGGATTGATCCGATGAAGAACCGGTGGGAGCACGTCGTCGGCCTCTTCGGCCTCGTGCTGCTGGGGATCGGAAGCTGGCAGGGCCTCTTCCACGCGCCGCCCGACCGCTTCATGGGCGACGTGATGCGGATCATGTACGTGCACGTCCCGGCGGCGTGGGCCACGCTCGTCGTGTTCACGATGGTGTTCGTCGCCTCGATCGGGTGGCTGTGGCGCGGCACCTGGGGGTGGGACGCCCTGCAGGAGGCCGGCATCGAGGTCGGGGTGGTGCTCGGGTGCCTGCTCATCGCGCTCGGCAGCATCTGGGCGCGGCCCACCTGGGGCGTCTGGTGGGACTGGGATCCGCGCCTCACCACCGCCGCGGTGCTCGTGCTGGCGTTCGGGGCCATCCTCGCGTTGCGGTCGTTCGTGGACGAGCCGAAGCGCCGCGCCACGTGGACCGCGGTGGCGTCGATCATCGCCTACGTGGACGTGCCGGTGGTCTACTTCTCGGTGCGCTGGTGGCGCTCGCTGCACCAGGTGCAGTCCTCGCCCTCGACCGTCGACGGCTCGATGGTGACCCCCCTGCGCATCAACGCGTTCGCGTTCCTGTTCCTCGCCATCTGGTTCGTGGCGCGGCGCTACCGGATCGCGCGGCAGCGGTTGGCGGCGGAGATGACGGATCTGGAGGCGGCATGACCGGGATGATCCAGGGCGGTTGGGAGTACGTGTGGGGGGCCTACGGCCTGACCGCGGCGGTGCTCGTGATCTACGCGGTGTCGCTGCAGCTCCGGCTGTCCAAGGGGAAGGGATGAAGGGGAAGGCCTGGGCCATCGGCGCCGTGCTCGTCGCGGGCGCGGCGCTCGCGTACATCGCCGTCGGCGATCTCGGCGAGAACCTCGTCTACTACTGGAGCCCCACCGAGATGGTGGCCGCGAAGGAGAAGGCGGTGGGCGCCACCATCCGCCTCGGCGGCCTCGTCGAGCCGGGCAGCCTCGTGCCGGACGGGCAGATCCTCAACTTCCGCGTCACCGACGGCACGACCACCGTGCCCGTGACCACGCGCGAGGTGCCCCCGCAGATGTTCCGCGAGGGCATCGGCGTGGTGGTCGAGGGCACGGTCGACGGCGCGGGCCAGTTCCAGAGCCGCCGGATGATGGTGAAGCACGACAACGAGTACCGCGCCCCCGAAGCCGGTGAGATGCCCACCGAGAAGGCCATGTTCGGCACCCTGGACGGCGAATGACCGCCGAGATCGGTCAGGCCTTCGTCCTCTGCGGGCTCGCGTGCGCGGCCGCGGGATCCGTGGCGGGCTTCGGCGCCGGGGCCATGCGTTCGGCGGCCGGCTGGGCCTGGGCGCGTCGCCTCGCGTACGGGTTCGCCGCCTGCATGGTGCTGGCGAACCTCACGATGGAGTACGCGCTCCTCACCCACGACTTCTCGGTCAAGTACGTGGCCCAGGTCGGCAGCCTCGCCTCCCCGACCTACATCAGCATCGTGAGCCTGTGGTCCTCGCTCGAGGGCTCGATCCTCTTCTGGGGCCTGATCCTCGGGATCTACGTCGCGGCCGCCACCGCCTGGAACGGGGACGACAACCCATCCACGATGCCCTGGGCCACCGGCGTGTGGCTCGCCGTGGGCGCGTTCTTCTGCTTCCTCCTCGCCGGGCCCGCCAACGCCTTCCTCCCGGCGCCGAGCCCCGTCCCGCTCGACGGGCCGGGCCCGAACCCGCTGCTCCAGAACCACGTCCTGATGATCATCCACCCGCCGATGCTCTACCTGGGCTACGTCGGGATGACCATTCCGTTCGGCATCGCCGCGGGAGCCCTGTTCGCGGGCCGCCTCGAGGCCTCGCAGATCGCGCCGTTGCGTCGCTGGCTGCTCGTCGCCTGGGGGTTCCTCACCGTCGGCATCGTGCTCGGCGGGTGGTGGGCCTACGAGGTGCTCGGCTGGGGCGGGTACTGGGCGTGGGATCCGGTGGAGAACGCCTCGTTGCTGCCGTGGTTGACCGCCACCGCCGCGCTGCACGCCGCGATGTTGCCGCACCGGCGCGGTGCCTTGAAGGGGTGGACCGTCACGCTGGTGATCGCGAGCTTCCTGCTCACGCTCCTCGGCACGTTCATGACGCGCAGCGGCGTGTTCAACTCGGTCCATTCGTTCAGCCAGTCCGACATCGGGCCCACGATCCTCGCGTTCCTGTCGATCTGCCTCGTGTTCTCGGTGGCGCTGCTCGCGCTCCGCGTCGACAAGCTCGAGGGCGAGGGTCCGGTCTCCGCGGTGGTGAGCCGGGAAACCGCGTTCCTGCTGAACAACCTGCTCTTCGTCGCGCTCACGTTCACGGTGCTCGTCGGCACCACCTTCCCGCTCCTCGCCGAGGCCGTGAAGGGCGTCAAGCTCTCCGTCGGCGAGCCCTACTTCAACCGGATGGCCGTGCCGATCGGCGTGGCGATCCTGTTCCTCATGGGCGTCGGGCCCGCGCTCCCGTGGGGCCAGGCGTCGATGGCGCGCGTGCGCACGCAGGTGCTCCCGCCGCTGGCGTTCGGCGTCTCGGCGGTCGTCGCCGGGCTCGCCTACGGCCTCCGGGAGCCGTGGCCGCTCGTCACCCTCGGGTGCGCCGGCTTCGCGGCCTACGTCACGCTCCGCGAGATGGTCGCGCCGGTGCGGGCGCAGGCGGTCGCCGGCGGCTCGGTCGGGATGGGCTCGTGGGGGTCCGCCGCGCTCCGCGCCCTCGGTCAGAGCCACCGTCGCATCGGCGGCTACATCGTGCACCTCGGCGTCATCGTCATGATCCTCGCGATCGCGCTCTCGTCCGCCTACGGCGTCGACACGGAGACCCGCCTCGCGAAGGGCGAGTGCCTGTCGTTCGAGGGCTACCAGATCTGCTTCGAGCAGGCGCGGACGGTGAAGGAGCCGAACCGGACCCTCGAGGTCGCCGACTTCCGCGCCACGAAGGGCGGCGAGTCGCACCTCATCTCGCCCGCCCTCGTGTCCTACCCCGGCATGATGACGCCCATCGGCGCGCCCGACGTGCGCACGACGCTCGGCTACGACCTCTACCTCTCCCTGATGAGCATCAACGACAACGCCGTCGGGCTGCACGTCTTCCGAAAGCCGGTGGTGGTGTGGATCTGGCTCGGCGCCGCGCTCGCCGCGCTCGGCACGCTGCTCTCGCTCACGCCGGTCCGCTTCCTCCAGGCGGGCACCCGCTCCGGAGCGGGCGTCGGCAGGCCGCCCCACGCGGCCGAGGCGGCGAGCAAGTGATGGACACGGTCCTGGCCAGCACCGCCGCGGCCCTGTCCTCGGTGGGGCTCGTGGTCGACGCCTCCGGCGCCGCGACCGTCCTCGGGTGGGCGCTCGGCGTCGCGGCGCTCGTCGCCCTCGGCGTCGCGCTCCGCGGTCGGGTGAACCTCGCGGTGTGGTTCGGCGGCATCGCCGTCACCGCGCCGCTCGTGCTCGTCCTCGCCCTCGGCTTCCAGAACGATCCCCACCAGATCGACTCGCCGCTCATCGGCAAGACCGCGCCCGACTTCACGCTCTCCCCCATCGACGGCACCGCCCCCGTGCGGCTCTCCGAGCAGCGCGGGCAGCCCGCGGTCGTCAACTTCTGGGCCACGTGGTGCGTGCCCTGCAAGACCGAGCACCGGACCCTCGTGGCCGTCGCCCGCCGGATGCAGGGCAAGGTGCGGTTCTTCGGCGTCGTCTACCAGGACGAGCCGACGAAGATCCAGGCGTGGCTCGACAAGATGGGGAACGCCTACCCGCAGCTCCTCGACACTGGCTCGAAGGCCGCGATCGCCTACGGGGTCTACGGCGTGCCCGAGACCTACATCGTCGACGGCAACGGCGTCGTCACCTACAAGTTCACCGGGCCGGTCGAGGCGGCCACGCTCATGGAACAGCTCGCGCCGCTGGTGGGCTCGTGATCCGCGCGCTCGTGCTCGCCGTCTTCCTGGCGGCCCCCGCGCTGGCGGAGATCCCCCCTTCCGAGCCTTCGGGGGCCCAGGCGGTCCCGCCAGGCGCCCCTCCTACCGAGGCGGCCCCTCCCGACGCGGCCCCTCCCGACGCGGCCCCTGCGGATGCGCCCGCCGCCCCCGCCATCGATCCCTCCGACCTCATCGGCGCCCCCGCCGGGCCGCCGCTCGCCGGGGAGCCCCTGCGCGAGCAGACGCACGCCGTCGCGAAGCTTTTGCGCTGCCCCACGTGCCAGGGGCTCTCGGTCGCCGACAGCCGCGCGGAGAGCGCACTCGCGATGCGGGCCGAGGTCGAGGCGCTCGTCGCCCAGGGCTACGACGCCGAGCAGGTGCTGCTCTACTTCGAGGCGAGCTACGGCGAGTTCATCCGGTTGGAGCCGAAGTTCGAGGGCGTCAACGTCCTCGTCTGGGCCGCGCCGGTGCTGCTCCTGCTCGTCGGCGTCGGATGGATCGGCTGGTCGGTCAACGCCCCCGGGCGCCGCGCGCGCGTGGCCGGTCGAGGCGGGCGCACCGAATCGCCCTCGAGCACGACCGGGCGCGACGAGCCGCCCCCCGCCGAGGCCTCGGACGTGACCGAGCCCGCGGCCGGCCCCTCCGATCCGGCCCTGACCGCCTACCTGCGGCGCGTCCGCGAGGAGTCCCGTTGAACACCCCGACCAACTGGGCGCCCGGCCTCATCGTCCTCCTCGTCGCCCTCGCCGTCGGCATCTTCGTGGTGTTGCGCAGCCGGCGCGGCGCGGCGCTCCCCGCCCCCGAGCGCACCCGCCGGGAGGAGCTCGAGCGCCAGAAGGACGCCAAGTACGCCCTCCTCCGCGAGCACAACGCCGCGCGCGGGGACAGCGGCGCCGAGTGGGTCGCCGAGCGCGACCGCCTCGAGCTCGAAGCTGCGCGCGTGCTGCGCGACCTCGACGCCATCGGCGATCCCGCCGCCGTCCCGAACGCGGCCGCACCCGACACCTTCGGCGCGCGCAACCCGCGCCTCGTGGGCGCCCTCTGGGGCGGCGGCGTGGTGTTGTTCCTCGGCGGGCTGGCCCTGACCCTCCAGGAGTTCGCGGCCCCGCGCCCCGAGGGCGCCACGATGACCGGCAACGCCGTCGGCGGTGACGACGGCGCCGCCGCGTCCGCCGCGCTCAGCCCCGCCCAGGAGGCCCACCTCGCCACGCTGCGCGCCGCCGTCGAGGCCGCCCCCACCGACGTCGTGGCGCTCAACGCCTACGGCCACGCTCTCCTGCACGCCGGGAAGCTCATGGACTCCTACCAGCAGGCCGAGGCCGTCGTGGCGCTCGCGCCCGACGATCCCGAGTCGCGCACCCACCAGGCCATCGTGCTCATCGCCATCGGAGATGCCGCCACCTCCGCCAAGGCGCTCGACCGCGTGATCGAGGGCGCGCCGGGCTTCGGCGAGGCCCTCGCGTACCGCGGCGCGCTCCACTTCCAGGCGGGCGAGCGGGATCAGGCCATCGCGCTCCTCGAGCGCGCCATCGCCGCGGATCCGCGGCTCGCCGAGTCCGTCGGCCCGCTCATCGACGCCGCGCGCGCGGGCGAGGGCCCCATGGTCGCGTCCGGGAGCCCCGGCGGCGCGACCGCCTCCGCGAGCGCCGGGTCCCCGGGCGGCGCGGGCCCGATGTCCGGCGGCGCCGCCCCCACCGGCCCCTCTCCCGACGACATCACCGGCACCATCGCGCTCGACGGGGGCGTGGCCGGCCGGTTCCGGCCGGGCGACACCCTCTTCCTCTCCGCCCGCCCCCCGGGCGTCACCCGCGGCCCGCCCACGTGGGTCACGCGGGTGCCCGTGGAGGCCTTCCCGTGGTCCTTCACGCTCGGGCCCGCCAACGCCATGATCGCGGGCGTGCCGACGCCCGGCGAGCTCGTCGTCACCGCGCGCCTCGACCTCGACCGCGACGGGAACGCCATGACGAAGTCGCCCGACGACCTCGAAGGCAAGAGCGCGGCGCTCCGCCCGGGCACCACCGGCGTGACCATCACGCTCGCGGCGGTCGGGCCGTAGCGGCGGTGGGGCCGTAGCGGCGGCGGCCACCTACCCCGTGAGCTGCTTCGACTCGTAGTAGGCGGCCACTTCCGGATCGCTCAGGAACACGAGCGTCAGGATGCCGAAGATCATCGAGAACGTGCTGCAGAACATGATCGTGCAGATCTCGACGATGGCCATCGTCTTCGGCGGCCGGAGCCCGGCGTGGTTGCTGGACAGGTGCTTGGCGCCGCTGATGATCTCCAGGATCCCGATGGGGATGAGGATAAACACCGGGCAGCACATCACGAGCCCGAGCCCGAACGTCGCCACGCCCCACGAGAGCCCGACGAGCGCCCACGTACCGGCGCCGATCAGGTTGAAGATGCCCCCCACGAGGTGCATGACCCCGATGGCCTGCACCTTGCCGGGTGGCGGGGCGAGCCCCGGCGGCGGCGCGTACGAGTCCACGCTCAGGAGGCCTTGCCCGACTTCTCGTCCTGCCGACGCTGGTAGAACCAGTCGAGCGTCACGAGCGTCCAGATCGCCGCGAGGGCCTGCCCGACGCCGGGGAGGAGGAGCGCGAACGCGAGGCAGACGCTGACCGTACCGAACACACCGGTCAGCGCGATGATCTGGTACATGAACGAGCCAGAGTGCATGAGACCTCCGAGGCCGCGCACGATAACACCCGCCCACCCCGTAAACCAGCAGCGAGCCGCACATGCCCGAGCTTCCCGAGGTCGAGTTCTGCCGGCGGTCGCTCCTCCGCTGGTCGGCCGGCCGGCGCGTGGTGGACGTCGCGGTGCCCGACCCGCGCTCCGTCCGCGTCAATCGCCGCGATCGGCCCTCCGTCGGCCACCCCGACGGCGCCGCCTCCCTCCGCGCCGTGGTCACCGACGCGCCCCCCGGCGAGCTCGTGCGCCACGGAAAGCGGCTCCTCTGGCGCTTCGGGGAGGGCGCGCTCCTCCTCCACCTCGGCATGACGGGCAAGTGGGCGCGCAGCCCCAACAAGTACGTCAAGGTGCGCCTCGACCTCGACGACGGCACCGCGCTCCACTTCTGCGACCCCCGCCTCCTCGGGGGCATCGTCCCCACCACGTGGGACCACGGGCGGGCGCTCCTCCGCGAGGGCCTCGGCCCCGACGCGTGGAACGATCCCCTGCCCCCGCTGCGTGGCGGGCGCGCCGTGAAGATCGCGCTCATGGACCAGGCCCTCGTCGCCGGCCTCGGCAACGTCCAGGCGATGGAGGCGTTGTGGCGCGCGCGCATCCACCCCGCCACCCCGTGCGACGCCCTCACCGACGCCCAACGCGCGCGCCTCCCGGTCGCGGTGCGGGAGCAGCTCGCCGCGACCCTCGCGCTCTTCGACGACGCCGAGGAGATCACCTACGTTGAGGAGGATCGCTCCCAGAACCCCTTCCCGCTGTACCGCCACGAAGGGGAGCCCTGCCCGGTGTGCGGCACGCCCATCGCGCGGATGGTCCAGGGCGGGCGCAGCACCTACTGGTGCCCGGGATGCCAGCCGCCGCGCTGATCCCCGGGTCACGTTCCGTCCTCCCGCCGGTGCGGCGCGGGTCCCGCCCTCCATCGTCCCTATCGAGGACGGAATGGACGACGTTCGCGAGCGCATCCGACCTCCCGCGACCGGTGGACCCCGCGCGGGCGAGGTTCCCCTCCCCGCCCCGCTCCGCCTGCCCCCGGGCCCGGAGGTCCGCGTCGGCATCTCGGGCTGGACCTACGCGCCCTGGCGCGGCACCTTCTACCCGCCGGGCCTCCCCCACCGCGCGGAGCTCGCCTACGCGAGCCGGTGGGTCGCCTCGATCGAGATCAACGGCACGTTCTACGGGCTCCAGCACCCCGCGGACTTCCGGGCCTGGTACGCCGCCGCGCCCGACGGGTTCCGCTTCTCCGTGAAGGGGAGCCGGTTCATCACCCACATCCGCCGCCTCGACGACGTGGGCGTGCCGCTCGCCAACTTCCTCGCGTCGGGGGTGCTCGCGCTCGGGGAGAAGCTCGGGCCGCTCCTCTGGCAGCTCCCGCCCTGGTTCCGCTTCGACGCCGAGCGCATCGAGTCGTTCCTTGCGCTGCTCCCCCACGACCACGCCGCCGCCGCGCGCCTCGGAGCCACCCACGACGAACGGGTGGAGGGCCGCTCGTTCCTCGACGTGGTGGCGGATCGCCCGCTGCGGCACGCGCTGGAGGTCCGCCACGCGAGCTTCGAGGACCCGGCGTTCATCGCGCTCCTGCGCCGGTACGGGGTCGCGCTCGTCGTCGCGGACGCGGCCGGGCGCTGGCCGACCCTCGAGGACGTGACCGCGGACTTCGTCTACGCGCGCCTCCACGGCGACAAGGAGCTCTACACGAGCGGCTACGACGAGGCGGCGCTCGACCGCTGGGCCGCGCGCTTCGACGCGTGGCGGCGCGGGGGCGAGCCCGACGACGCCCGACGCGTCTCCCCGGAGCCGGCCCCCGCGGCCCCCGGCGGCCGCGACGTGTTCGTGTACTTCGACAACGACGCGAAGGTGCACGCGCCCTTCGACGCCGTCGCCATGGCGGAACGGCTCGGTGTCCGACGGGAGGGATGACGGTCGGGGGCCGACCGGCGAGCAACGACCCGCGCCAACCCTACTTCTTGCCGCCGCCCTTCTTGCTGCGGAAGTCGCCGAAGTAGACCGAGGCCTCCACCCCGAAGCCCCCGTACAGGGCGCCGGGCACCACCGCCTCGCCGTTGCTCACGCTGTCCGCACCGGTCTTGCCGACCGCGCCCTTCTCGGCGTAGTAGGTCTGGTCGGCCACGATGTGCCAGGTGCCGTAGAGGCTGATCTCGTAGGCGCGCACGCGATCGCGGAGGAGCGCCGAGATCTGCCCGCGCACCGGGAAGTAGTTCGCGACGAGGTAGCCGTCGGGCTCCGCGGCGGTCCCGCCGAAGCGCTCGGTCCCCGCGCCGATGCCGGCGCCGGCGAGGAGCTGGAAGCCGTCCTCGTTCACGAGCGCCCCGTCGTACTCGATGGTGATCTGCCCGGAGGTCCACGGCTGCCCGATGCCGAGGCCGACGAGGGCGCGGGCGCCGAGCCGGCTCTTCGCGGCCGGGTAGAGGACGGCGTGGGCGCCGAAGGACATGTCCCCGCGCACCTTCTCGACCAGGGGGACGTTGTCGACGTCCTTGGCGTTCTCCGGGAACGCGAACGGGTAGCGACCCGGCACGGCCATCGTCCCCACCGTGGGGCCGACGCCCCACCACTTCAATTCGATGGCCGCGGCGGGTTGGGCGAGGGCGAGCAAGGTGGTGAGGAGCATGGTGGCCTCGGGGTCAGGGGTGGACGCGTCGGCCGGTGGGATCGAGGATCACGATGGCACCGACCGGGCACGCCTGGGCGCCGCGGAGCAGCTCCTCGTCGGAGGCCGGCGGCCGGATGAGCACGGCGACGCCGCGTTCGTCAACCTCATACGCGTCGGGCGCCTCTTCCATGCAGTTGGAGGAGCCGATGCACAAGTTTACGTCGATCGACACGCGGTACACGGGCGATCAGGGGGTCGGTTCGGCGGCGGACGCGCCTTCGGCCGGCACCGTCGTCACCTTGATGAGCTCGCCCTCGGTCTTCTTCATCTTGGGGCTCACCTCGATCCGCAGGGCGATGCCCGGCTCGACGGTGAACTGCTGCCCGGCGAACGTGTAGGTGCCGCGCGGGAGGAGCCCGGTGAAGCCGCCCTCCTTCTTCACGCGCTCGGCGGTCGCCTCGACGCAGATGCGCTGGTCGGGATCGAACGGCACCTCGGCCACCTCGAGCAGGACCCCGCGCGGCGGGGTGGCCAGCAGCGTGACCTGCCCGTAGTTGGCGTCGATGGTGTAGAGCCAGTCGACAACCTCGCGGGTGCCCTTGAGGCGCGCCGCGACCTTGAGCCGATCGTAGGCGGCCTGGGCGTTGCCCGTCGCGCGCGAAGCCTGGGCGCCGTGCAGGAGGTCCTCGTACGTCATCTCGACGCCCAGCTTCTGCAGCTCGGCGAATTTCTTCTCGACCGCGGCCCACAACTGCCGGCTGGCGAGCTGCTCGATGTCCCCCGAGAGGCGGATGTGCTCGGCGGCGTTCACGTCCGCCGCGCCGGCCGAGCCGACGGAGAGGAGCAGCGCGAGGATCATCCGTGGGATCAAGGTCATTCGGTCTCCGATCGGGCGGGAGGCTCTATCTCGTCGGGGCGGCCACGGGCGCGGGGGCGCGCCACGGTGCCGAGGTCGAACCCGACCCCACCATAGAGCCCGGTGGCCCGGGTGGTGTCCACGTAGACATCGGCCGAGACGCCGAGCTTCAGGCGCTTGCCCGCGTGTTGCAATCGGAGACCGCCGCCCGCGTAGAGCTCGAAGGTGGCCGTCGCGACCGCGAGCGTGTCGGACTCGACGTTGAGGAAGGTCTGGCGGGACACGAGGCCCGGCCCGCCCGCGACGCTCCACCCCTTCCCGATCGCGTGCTCGGCCCGCAGGGGCAACGAGAGGTCGAGGTGCGCGTACTGGAAGCCGGGGATCGGGAGGCCCATGCCCGTGAAGCCGGGCGCGACCGCGAAGTGCCAGCCGTCGACCTCGAGGAAGCGGTAGCGGAGGTCCGCGCCGAGGCCGAGCGGGTAGACGTGGATGCCGAGGTCGAGATCGCGCGACAGGCCGCGGCGGAAGTGCCCCGCGATCGTCGGGAGCGGGATGCCCGTGGGCGTCGACACGAGGTTGGGCGCGCGGCTGACCTGGAGCTCCCCGGTGAAGTCCCCCGTGCCCGGCGCGAGCGGGATCGCCCCGGTGACCGTGCTCATGTGGGTGCACGCCGCGAGGTGGCTCGCGACGAGGACGATGCCGACGAGGCGCACTCCGAGCAAGCGCAGCGTGCGGGTCAGAAGGCCCACGCGGCCCCCAGGAGGTAGTCGTGGTCGGTGCCCGAGGGGCGCCAGGCGAGGCCGCCCTGGAGCCGCACCCGGAGGTGCGCGCCGAGGCCGAAGGCCATCCCGGCCCGACCGCGGACGCCGGGCTCGACGGCCCACGAGGGGTCGAGCGCGGGCGACTCCCAATTGGCGAGGGTCAGGGCCGCGGCGGGGCCGAGGCCCACGTCCAGGGCGAGGTAGGGGGACCGCACCGGGGCCCGGGGGCGCGGCCGGAGCCGCTCCACCACCTCGGAGGGGCGGGCGAACGTGAGCGTGACGAGCGCCGCGGGGCGGACGAGGTACTGGTCGAGGGCGATCTGATCCGAACGCTCCGAGCCGACGGTGCCGAGGGCCTCGAGGGCGACGCCCCAGACGCCGCGCACCGGGATGTCGACGCTGACACCGAGGGCCGCCTGGGCGCGGTGGCGCCCCGAGGACTGGCGGACGAGGGCCTCGCCCACGGTGAGCGCTACCGACGCGCCGCCCGGCTCGGAAATCTCGACCGGCTCCGACGGCTCCATCAGGGGCACCCCTCGGCGGCCACGAGGCCGCCCCCGCGGGCCTCCACCGCCGCGCACAGGGCATCGAGCTGGGGCCCCACGACCGCCGCGCCCGCGAGCGCACCGAGGAAGGCCGCGCCGTTCATCTCGGCGTCGTCCTCGGGGGCCCACGCCTGCACGCCGCGCACGAGCAGATCGAGCGTGCCGTCCGGATCGTCGGTGGCCAGCCGGATGTCCCAAATCATCGACGCGAACACTGTTCCGAGCGGGTACGGGTCGTAGATCGGGAGCAGGGAGTCCGCCAGGGCGTCGGGGTCCGGGAGGAGCGACGGGGTGAGGAGGGCGGCGGCGTCCACCTGCCGCGCGGGCATCTCGAGCGAGAGCTCGAGGAACCGGGGGTCGTCGAGGAGGAGCACGGCGAGGGAGTCGGCGAAGCCCTCGTGGAGCGCGGCCTGCCACATGCCCGCCTCGGTGACGGGGTCGGCGACGAGCGGATCCTCCAGCGGATCGCCCACGGTGAGCAGGTGCAGCAGCGCGTGCCCGAGCTCGTGGGTGACGACGCCCGCGTTCGCGAGGAGGGGCACCGCCCGATCGTCCCCGTCGGCGAGGAGGAGGAACAGGTTGGCGCCGATGGCGTAGGCCGCGTTGTCGGCGGGCGTGAGCTCGATGAGCGGGGAGACGGCGGGGTTCCAGGCGATGTCGACCGGGAAGATCGGGCTCGTGTCGACGCCGCGGGCATCGAGGGCCTCCACCGCGTCGGCGAGGTGCCCGTAGAAGCTGAAGAGAAGGAGGCCGTCCTGATCGAGCGGCACGGCGACGCCGTCCTGGACCGTGAACCGCACGGTCAGCGCGCGCCCGCCGCTGTAGCGCTCGTCATCCCCCGTGCCGACGATGCGGCCGCCGTGGCGGACCTGGCCGAGGGTGCCGGACATGGCGCCGGGATCGTCGAGCGCGGCGAGGGCGCGCGGGGCAATCGCGTAGCCACCGTCGGTACGCACGTAGGCGAGCACCTCGTCGGGAGACGGCGATGTGCAGGCGAGCAGGAGGGGGAGCACGGGCACGGCTGCCGATTGTATTCGCGCGGGGCGTCCTCGGCGCGCGCGCGAGCATAAGATGTGCGCTTCCCGGCCCACCGTGATCCGCCTCTCGCCCATCGTCCCCTACACCTCGGCGTTCATCGTCGCGCTCCCGCACGGGATCGCCGCCGGTGTGCACCTCCCTCCCGGGCCCGACCCGGTCCCGAAAGAGGTGCTCGCCCGCCTGCATCCCGACGAACGCGAACATGCCGCCACCCTCGGCGGCTTCCGCCAGGTCCAGTTCGTCGGCGGTCGCCTCGCCCTCGGCGAGCTGTTCCCCGAGCTCGGCCTGCGCCGGTCCGGGGTGCTCACCAACGTCCACGGCGCGCCCGATCTTCCGGCGGGCGTGACCGGCTCGGTGACCCACAAGAACGATCTCGCGATCGCGATGCTCGCGCGGGGCAGCCCCGGGCTGGGCATCGACCTGGAGGAGACCGACCGCGACCGCCCCGGCGTCGCCTCCCGCGTGCTCCGGCCCGAGGAGCTCGCCGCCGTCGAGGCCCTCCCCGCCGACCGCCGGTGGCGCGACACCGCGATCCGCTTCTCGATCAAGGAGTCCATCTACAAGGCGCTCCACCCCTTCCTCGTCCGCTACATCGGTTTTGGCGAGGTGGCGGTGTGGCCCTCCCCCGACGGCATCGACCGGGTCGAGGCCTTCCTGGCCCCGGGCGAGGACAATTTCGTGTTCGACGCCCGCCACTACTGGGTGGAGAGCCGGGTCCTCTCCACGGTGCGGGTGCGCCCGCGGACCGAGGGATGATCCACCTCGTCACCGGAGGGGCGCGCGCAGGGAAGAGCCGCTTCGTGCTCGACCAGGCGGAGGCCACGCCGGCGCCGAGCATCGCGTTCGTCGCGACCGCCGAGGCGGGGGACGACGAGATGGCCGAGCGCATCCGCCACCACCGGGCCGAGCGGTCCCCGCGGTGGCACACGGTGGAGGAGCCCCTCGCCCTCGACCGGCTCCTCCCCACCCTCCGGCACGGCGCCATCGTCGTCGACTGCCTCACCCTGTGGGTGAGCAACCTGATGTTCCACCCCGCTGCGGACAGCGCCCCCGAGGCCCGCATCGACGCCCTCGTCGCCGCGCTCGGCCGCGTGACCGTGCCGACCTGGCTGGTCACGAACGAGGTCGGGCTCGGCATCGTCCCCGGGGATGCGCTCTCGCGTCGCTACCGGGATCTGCTCGGGCGCTGCAACCAGCGGGTCGCCGCGGTGGCCGACCGCGTCACCTTCGTGGTGTCGGGCCTCCCGATGACGCTGAAGGGCTGAGCCTCCCTTGAACGCGCTCCGGCTCGGCCTCACGTTCCTCACCCGCCTCCCCCTGACCACCGGGGCTCCCGGCCCCGGGGACTGGGGGCGGGCCGTGCGGTGGTTCCCGCTCGCCGGCGCCGTCGTCGCGAGCGCCGGCATCGCCGCGCTGGCCGCAGGGAGCGTGCTGCACACGCCCCTCGTCGCCGCGGTGGCCGCGGTGGCGGCGATGGTGTGGGTGACCGGCGCGCTGCACGTCGACGGGTTCTCCGATTGCCTCGACGGCCTCCACGTCAACGGGGACACCGCGCGGCGCCTCGCGGTCATGCACGACCCGAACGTCGGCGCGGTGGGCGCGGCGGGGACCGCGATGCTGCTGATGGCCAAGGTCGCGCTCCTCGCCGCCTGCGTGGAGAACGGCACCGGCATCGCCGCGCTCTGGGCCGCGTGCGTGGCGGCCCGCATGTTCCTGCCGACCGAGATCGCGCTCGGCACCCCCGCCACGCCCGGGAAGGGCCTGTTCGCTCGCCTCGCCACGGAGGTCCGCCTCGTCGACGCCGCCTGGGCCAAGCTCCTCGCCGCCGTGATCGTGGCGCCCGCGCTCGTGCTGGTGCCGGCGATGGGGGTGGGCCTCCTCGTCGGGCTCGTGGCCGCGGGCGTCGGCACGATCGCGTGGCACGCGACATGGCGCGCCCGGATCGGCGGGATCAACGGGGACGTGCTGGGCGCGGGGGTGGAGCTCCGGGAGCTGATCCTGCTGGCGGCGATGGGCACGCCGTTGCTCGGCTGATCGGCGGATCGTCGGAGAACACGGCGGTGAGCGGAGCATCGAGGGACGCCGCCCGGCGGAGGCGCGGAGCGCCGGCCTCCCACACGACGACGAGCACCCCGTCGGGCGCCGGCGTCAGGCGCAGGACCTCGGCGCCGGTCCAGAGCGGGCCCCGCGTCGCGTTCGCGGCCCCGCCCTCGATCCAGAGCAGCTCGCTGCCGAGCCACGCGGGGCTCGACAGCCCGGGGCCGCGTCGGACCGCGTGGGGCGGCGCACCGCAGCCGTCGATGGTGAAGATCCCCTCCCCCTCCGGCGCGTCCAGCGCGACGTAGCCCCAGCCGCCGGGCGCGGGCGCGAGCCAGGCGCGGGCCCCGGGGCCGAGGCACGACCCGCCCAAGGCGCGGAGGAGCGTGGGGCCCGGCGCCTCGACCGGCGTGTCGGCGGCGGGGGCCGACGCGACGGAGGACACGGAGGGCTCCGGGCACGCGGCGCTGGCGTCCTCCACCACGAGCCCCCCGCCGGTCACGAGGTGCACCCGCCCCTCGCTCTCGACCCGGAGCGGCGGCCCGCCCGCCGGCCGCGCCCACGCGGCGAAGCCCGGCAACGCGCCCCCCTCGGCACGCACGTGGGCGAGCGCGTCCGCGTCGTCACCCGCGCGCCAGGCGAGGCGGGCCGCGAGCGCGCGCATCTCCACCCGATCGGGGTCGGTCGAGGCGCCGGGGCTCGCCAGGGCCGCCGCGAGCTCGGCGCGGGCACCGGCGGGATCGGAAGCGGCGGTCAGGCGCGCGCGGAGCCACGCGAACCGGTGGCCCGGCACCTTCCGCCCGGTCCGCCCCGCCAGGAGCGCCGCCGCCTCGGCCTCCCGCCCCTGGTCGAGCCGGACGCGCGCGAGCCACCAGGCGACGTCGTCGTCGTCCGGATAGGCCTCCTGGAGCGCCTCCAACGCGACGCCGGCCGCCTCCGGCGCGTCGAACCACACCCGCACGGCCTGCGCGAACGCGTCGGCAGGCGCCGCGGCCCGCCCCTCGAGCGGGAGCGCGCAGAGCATCGCCACCACGACGAAGCGGAACTTGGAACGGACATGCACGCGGCTGGCCCTTGCGGTCCGGGGAGCGCCTCCCTATCATCGTGCGCATCCTATCGACACGACACGCCCTCAGAGGGGAGCAGCTGAATGAGTGACCTCCGGACCGTCCCCGCACCGCAGCTCTACCGCCTGTGGCGCGGCGGGGATGCCGAGGCCGGGCAGAACATGGCCCAGCGGTTCTCGGATTGGTACTACGCCGTCACCGCGTCGCGCCTCGGGGATGCGCACGGCCGCGTCCCGTTGCAGAATTCGTGCACCCGTTTCCAGCAGGGCGTGGGCGTCACGACGGAGGCCGAGCTCGTCACCTGGGCGCACGGCATCCTCGCGGAGGAGCTCACCTCGGCCGGGGGCCGCATCCCCGGGGGGGACTTCCCCAACCAGATCACCGGCGGCCGCTCGCCCACCGAGCTGCTGAACCTCGCCCGGGAGGCCCTGCCGGCCGACACCGTGCGGCTCCTCGCCCACACGTACGACTCCACGTGGTCGCTCGACGAGCTGAGCAAGGAGGCGGAGAGCCAGGGCGGCATGCCGCTCGCGGTGCTGCGCGCCCGCTACGGGTTGAAGCGTTGGCTCCGCGACACCGCGCAGATCGGCTTCAGCGAGGTGCCCGACGAGCCGAACCTCGACTACGCGCCCCTGCCGCTGTACGAGGCCGGGCGCATGACGAGCGCCGCCGAGGAGACCGGCTTCGAGAAGTGGCTCCTGAGCAACATGTCGCTCTGCAAGGACATCGCCGAGTTCGGCGTCTTCGCGCTCGCGCTCCGCGGCGGGGCGTTCAACCCCTCCTCGACCGCCGCGAGCGTCCGGTCGGCGGCGCCCGGCGTCTCGGCCTCGTCCTCGGTGGTCGCCGGCGCGGAGTCCGTGCCGGTCCCGATGGCTCCGAAGCGCCCGAGCCGTGCCGTCTGGGTCGTCGGCGGGCTCGTCGTGGTCGCGCTCGGGGTCCTGGGCCTCGCGGCGACGGGGCTGCTCCTCCTTGGATGACATCGTCACCGGCGCCTCGCGGGGGTGGACCCTCGATCCCACCGCCCGCCACGCGATGCTGCTCGACGCGAGCCGCACCGCGGCGGCGCAGGGCGATCACGCGGCCGCCGTCGTGCTCGCCGAGGAGCTCCTCGACGAGCAGCCCGACGACATCGACGCCCTGCTCATCGTGGCCGGGTCCGCGCCCGACTACGGGCACGGCGAGGTAGGCGCGCTCGCGGCCTCCCAGGCCGCCCGTCGCGGCGCCGAGGTGGGCTCGCTCGAAGCCTCGGCCCTGCTGTCCGCCTGCCAGGTGGAGCGCGCGCTGGCCGCCGTGGAGGCCTCCCTCGCGCGCCAGCCCGACGAGGCGCGCTCCTACTTCGTGCGCGGGCTCGCGCTCGAGCTCACCGGTCGCGGCGAGGAGGCCCAGGCCGACTTCGCCCGCGCGGCCTCGCTCGACCCGCTCGCGTTCCCTCCCCCGCTCCTGCTGCCCCTCGACGCGTGGGATCCCCTGGTGTTCGCCGCCACCTCCGCGCTCGACGCCCCGATCCGCGATGCCCTCCGGGGCGTCACCATCGAGGTCGTGGAGCTCCCCTCCCTGGAGGTCCTGCTCGGCCTCCAGCCGCCCCCGAGCCCCCTCGTGGACGCCCTGCTCCTCGATCCGGACGCCCGCCGGCCGTGCCTCCAGATCTACCGGGGGAACGTGCTGCGCGGCGCCACCTCGCCGGACGACGTCACCGAGCGGCTCCGCCGCGCGCTCCTCGCGGAGGCGGAGCTCCTCCTCCGCGACGAGGACTGATGCGCTTCACCCTGGTCGGCACCGGCACCACCGTTCCGGACGCCACCCGCGGCCCCGCCGGGTTCCTCGTGGAGTCGAACGGCGCGCGGATCCTGGTGGACGGCGGCACCGGCACGATCGGGCGGCTCGCGGGCCTCGGCGTCGACGCGCGCGAGCTCGACGCGGGGGTGTACTCGCACCGCCACGTGGACCACTGCGGCGATCTCGTCCCGCTCCTCTTCACGATGCGCGTGGGCGTCGACAAGCCGCGCGGCCGGGACTACCCGATCTGGGCGGGTACCGGCTTCCGGGCCTTCTACGGCGCGCTCGAGGCCGCCTACGGGAGCTGGATCCAGCCCGAGGACTGGAAGGTCCAGCTCACCGAGCTGACCCTCGAAGGGCCCGACGGCGCCGACCTCCCCGGGGGCGTGCGCCTCGACACGCTCCCCGCCGTCCACTCCGCCGGCGCGTTGCACCTCTCGTTCACGGGGCCGAGCGGCTACCGCGTCGTCTTCTCCGGCGACACGGGCCCGAGCGAGGCGCTCTCCCGGCTGGCGTTGGACGCCGACGTGCTGGTCACCGAGTGCGCGGTCGCCGCCACCGACGCGTGGAACTCGCACCTCTCCCCGGCCGACGTGGCCGAGATCGTGGCCGCCGCGCGCCCGAAGCGCGTCGTGCTCACGCACCTCTACCCGGGGGTCGATCCCGAGGAGGCGCTCCGTGTCGTGCGCGCCACGGGCGTGCCGACCGAGCGGGGCCACGACGGACAGGTGCTCACCGGCTGACCGGGGCCCGATCGGTCACCGCTCGCCGCCCAGGAGCACGCCGATGGTCGCCTGGTAGATCGGCACGCCCGCGCCGACGTCGACGTTCCAGAACAGGATCCGGGCATCGGCGCGCCCGACGATGGGCTGCACCATCCCGATCTCGGGGAGGATGCGGACCCCCGGCGAGACCCGGAGCGAGAGCCCCATCGTGCCGCCGGCGCCGAACACCGTCGAGCGCGACCTCCGGATCCCGGCCTGGCCCGTGAGCATCCACGCGGTCAGCTTCGGCGCGAGCACGAGCTCGTGGCCGCCGCGCATCCCGACGCCGACGACGAGCGGCACCTGCGCGTGCATCGAGCGGGATCGCAGGCCCACGACGCCCATGCCGAAGCCGCCCACCATCGGCGCGAGGGAGACGACGACGCGCTCGTCGCGCGGATCCGTGAGGGCGATCTTGGTCGAGACGCCGAGGCCGCCGGCGCCGAAGCGCGCGCCCACGTCCCACCGCCGCGCGACGCCGTACCGCGCGCTGACGTTGGCGGTGGGGACCCACCCGCGATCCTGTACGCGCCAGAGCCCGGGCTCCAGGCCGACCTGCATCGTGCCCCGCTCGATCGGGCGCGCGGTCTGCACGGTGCCGACGGTCGCGCAACCGGCCGCCGCCCAGGCGGCGAACCCCAACAGCAACGTTCGCATCTCTCCCCCCTTCCGGAGAAGCTACGCGCACGATTCCCGCGGTGTCAGGCGCGTTCGCCCAGCTCCGTCCAGCGCGCCAGGAGCGCCTCGATCTCGATCGGGAGCGCCGCGAGGCGCCGCGAGAGCGCCGACGCGTCGGTCGACGCATCGCGCCAGCTCCCGGGATCCACCAGCCGCTCCGAGAGGCGGGTCTGCTCCGCTTCGAGCGCCTCGATCCGCGTGGGGAGCTCCTCGAATTCCTTCTGCTCCTTGAACGAGAGCTTGCGACGCGGGGCCGCCGGCTTCGCCTCGACCACGGGCTCCGCGCGCGCGGCCTTCGTGTCGCCCTTGACGGCCTCGACCTTCGCATCCGAGCGCGCGTCCGCGCGGGCCGCCGCCCTCGCGGCCTCCGCCTTCGCCACCTGCGCCGAGAGGTACTGCTGGCGCGACGCGTAGCGCACGACGCTGCCCTCGCCCTCGAAGGCGAGCACGCCGGTGCACACGCGGTCGAGGAAGGCGCGATCGTGGGTCACGATGATGGCGACCCCGTCGTACCCCATGAGGGCCTCTTCGAGCACGCGCATCGTCTGCAGGTCGAGATCGTTCGTCGGCTCGTCGAGGAGGAGGAGATTGCTGCCCTGGAGGAGGAGCTTGGCCAGCAGGAGCCGCGCGCGCTCGCCGCCGGACAACATCCGCACCTGCCGGGTGAAGAACTCCCGCGTGAACAGGAAGCGCCCGAGGAAGCTCGCGACGTGCACGAAGTTCTCGCCCACCTTCACCTGGTCGTTGCCGCCGCCCGCGGCCTCGAACACGGTCTGGTCGAGGTCGAGCCCCGTCCGCTCCTGGTCGAGCACGGAGGCCTTCACCCGCGCGCCGCGCACGAGGGTGCCCTTGTCCGGCTTGTCCTGGCCCATGATGAGCCGGAGGAGCGTGGTCTTGCCGATGCCGTTCGGGCCGAGGATCCCGATGCGATCGCCGGCGACGAGCCCGAAGTCGACGTTCTTCAACAGCGTGCGGCCGTTGTAGGACTTCCACACGCCGTGGCCTTCGAGCACCGTGCCGCCATGCTTGAGCCCGGTGCGCAGGTCGAGGGAGAAGCCGGGGTCCTTCTTGAAGCCCCGCTGCGACTGGAGGGCGGCGAGGCGCTCCAACCGCGCCTTCTGCTTCACCGAGCGCGCCGCGGGCGAACGCGACGCCCACTCGGCCTCGCGGGCGATCATCGAGAGGCGCTGATCGTCGGCCCGTTCGAGGTTGGAGCGCCGCTCGGCGCGCTCGATGAGGTAGTCGGCGTAGCTGCCGTCGTAGGACACGGCGACGCCGTCCTCGACCTCGATGATGCGGGTGGCCACGGCCTCGAGCAGGTAGCGATCGTGCGTCACGATGACGACGGCGCCGCGCTGGCTGGCGAGCCAGGTCTGGAGCCACTCGACCGTGTCGGCGTCGAGGTGGTTGGTCGGCTCGTCGAGCAGCAGGAGATCGGGGGCGCCGAGGAGGCAACGCGCGAGCGCGACGCGACGACGCTCCCCACCGGAGAGCCGATCGATGCGGGCCTCGCGCGGCGGGGCGCCCACCCGGGAGAGCATCGCCTCGACGGTGTGCGACACGTCCCAGCCACGGTCGTCGAGCTTCGCCTGGAGCTCGTCCGCGCGCTCCTGCTCCCCGTTGGTGAGCGCCTCTTCCCACGCGGCCAGGAGCTCGGCGTGCCACTTGATGGCGTCATCCGCGGCGTCCCCCACGGTCTCGCCGGGGAGGACGGGATCCTGGTCGAGGAGCGCGATGGTGCCGCGCGCGAACACGTCACCGTGGTCGGGCGCGACCGCGCTGCCGAGGATGCGGAGCAGCGTGGACTTGCCACACCCGTTGACACCGACGAGGCCGATCCGCTCCCCGGTGCCGATCGAGAGATCGACTCCGCGGAGGATTGGCCGGTCGGCGTAGACCTTTTCGATTGCGCGAGCGCGGAGCAGTTCCATGGGACACGGCGGTTAGCCCGTCCGAGGCCTCTCGACACGTCGCGCGGGCCAGAAGAACACCGGGGCCTCGCGATTCAACGGTCGATGTCACCCCCCGAGAGAGGCACCCACCAGTGCCCCTGGCCGATGTCCACGGGGGCCTGGGAGAGCCGCTGGGACGTGCCCGCGGGCAGGGAGCACAACACACGCCCGGCCAGGGCGTAGCGATTCTCCTTGCGGGGGTAGTCGTCGCGGACGTTGACGCTCGTCGGCAGGGAGATCGTGGCGCCGAGGGCCCCCGGGGCGGTCGTCCCCGCGTACCACCAACCGACCACGACGCCCGGCGCGCCCTGGCACCTCGCGGGGAGGCCGCGCGCCGGGGATGCGGTCTCCGCGGGCTCCACCGCGGCGGAGGGCTCTGGCGGAGGCTGGGTTACAGGCGCCGATTGTGGCACGGACGCCGGGGCTGGCACGGGCTCGGCTGCCACGGGCTCTGCCGCCTCGGGTGCCATTGTTTCGGGGGCCACCGGGGGCACGCCGGGCTCCCGGGCTACCGACCCGGCCTCGGCCGCGGGCGCCACGGACGCGACCTCGGCGCGCTCCTCGACCCCCGACGATCCGCCTCCCGCGTCGCGCCCCAGCCACCAGTCCCCCACCCCACCGACACCCACGAGCCCGACCACCACCACGGCGGCGGCGACCGCGGCGACGCGCTTCCAGTGTGCGCTCGTCGTGCGGTCCCCCCGGAGCAACGCGCGCGCCTCGGCGAGGTTGGGATCGTCGGGCGCGGCGGCGCACGCGGCGTCGGCCAGGCGCGCCAGAACGCCGCCTCGATCCGCACGCGCCAGGAGCGCGACCCACGCCGCCCGGGCGTCGGCCATGCCCTCGTCGGGGGCCAGCCCGGCCGCGCGGGCGATCGCAGCGCGGGCGCTGTCGGTCGGGAAGCGGCGGGCGTAGAAGCCCGCCAGCTCGTCGCGAGTGGCGTCGTCGAGTTCCATGCGCGCCATCCTACCCCGCGGCCGGCTGCCCGGGGGGCGCCCCTCGTCCCCTCCATGCCGCGGGCACGACCAAGGCGCGCCCCGGGCGTCCCGGCTACCCTGCGACATGCACCTCGACGCGCTGCACGGCCTCGACCTCGACCGCACGCTTCACGACGCGGCGGGCGTCGTCCTGTTGGTGGTCACCCGCCCCGGGTGCGGGGCCTGCCGCGCGGTGAAGGCCGCGCTCGCAACGTTGGCGCCCATCGATGGTCTGGCCGTGTACGAGGTCGATGCCGCGGACGCCCCCGCGCTCGTGGACGAGCTGGACATCTTCCATCTGCCCGCGTTGTGGCTCTTTCTCGGGGGGGAGCCGGTCGAGCAGGTGCCCGCCGCTCCGGTCGCGGCCCGCCTCGACGGCGCGCTCCGTGGCGCGATCACGGCGCTCCGCGAGCGGGCGGAGGGACCGCGGGCGCCATCTCCCAACCAACTTTGACACTTGACCTCGGGTTGGTCTGGCACCCAACCTTGGGTATGAGTAAAATCCCGATGTGCGCCGCTTTGGTGGTGCCGTTCCTCACCGCCTGCACCTCCACGCCCAACCTCCACTCCACGGCCGACCCGGGGGACACGAAGGAGCCGGACGAGGCCGAAGCCGCCCCGAGCCGGATGCCGGATCTCACGCAGAGCCAGGGCGCGCGCGAGCTGCTCGCCGCGATGCTCGCGGACGCCGCGCGGGCCCAGGAGCCGCCCGACAGCCGCACGGACAGCGCCGCGTGGGCGGCCTTCTACGCTCCGGACATCGTCCACGCCGTGCAGATCGCCCTCCCCGAGACCTCCGTGGACGCCCTCGAGGACGACGGGCGCACCTGGGTGCCGGCCGCGGTCACCATCGACGGCCTCGCCTTTCCCAACGCGGGCGTGCGGCGGAAGGGCAACAGCACGTGGCGGAGCCTGAGCGACAAGCCCTCGCTCAAGATCAAGCTGCGCGAATTCGGCACCGGACCCCGCCTCGCCGGCCTCGAGCGCCTCACGCTCAACAACATGGTGACCGACACGGCGCAGGCGCGCGAGGTCATCGCGCTCCACCTGTGGCGTGAGCTCGGGGCCACGGCGCCGCGCGCGAGCTGGGCCGAGGTCACGATCAACGGGGAGCCCTACGGGCTCTACAGCAACATCGAGGCGCTCGACGACGAGTGGATCTCGCGGCGCTACGACCACGACGACGGCGATCTCTGGGAGGCCAACGACGACGCCGACTTCACCGAGGGCGGCCTGGAGTACTGGGAGCTCTCCGAGGGCAACGGGGACACCACCCGCCTCACGGCGCTCTCCGACGCGCTAGCGGAGGACGCCTCCTCCTTCGACGCCCAGGTGGGCCACCTCGTCGACGTGGACCACTTCCTCCGGTACTGGGTCACGTGCGTCGTGACCGGCGCGAGCGACGGCTACCCGTTCAAGCTCAACGACGTGTTCGTGTACGCCGACCCGGGCAACGGCGGGCGCTTCGACTTCACCCCGTGGAGCATGGACGAGGCCTGGGGCGAGGTGTTCAACCGGTGGACGGCGGGCGAGCTCGCGCGCGCGTGCAACGCCGACCCCGCCTGCGAGCTGCGCATGCGGGACATGGTCGTGGAGACCCTCGCCACGCTGGAGACGCTCGACGTCGCCGGGATCGTGGACGAGGCGTACGCCGTGACGGGGCCCTACGTCGAGCGGGACACCCGGAGCCCCTACCTCCCGTCGGACGTGGCGACGGCCCGTGGCGTGCTCCGCGCGCGCATCGCGGGATGGCCCACCGTGATCCGCCAGGAATTCGGCCTTTGAAGGCGTCGGGGCGTGTTTAGGTCCTCCCGATGGAAGAACTGTTCCACCACCTCCTCGTCCCGACCGACTTCTCGGACGCCGCGGCCCACGCGCTGCGCCTCGCGGTGCGGGTCGCCCGCTTCAACCGCGCGCGGCTGACCCTGCTCCACGTCGGCACGCTGCCCGAGGCCGCCACCTTCGACTTTCCGACGTACGGCGTGCCGATGCCGCAGTCCCTCGCGGACCTCCAACGCGAGCTGCAGAAGGAGCGCGGCCACGCGCTCGAGCGGCTCGCGCGCGAGGAGATCTCCGAGGACATCGTGTGGGATCCCAAGCTCCGGGAGGGCTACCCGCCGGAGGAGATCCTCGCCGAGATCAAGGCCGGCCCCTACGACCTGCTGGTCATGGGCACCCACGGCCACACCGGCCTCAAGCACGCGCTCCTCGGCTCGGTCACCGAGCGGGTGCTACGGAAATGTGGCATCCCGTCGTTGGTGACACGCTGAAAGTCCCCGCCGCCGGCGCGTGTGTCAGGCGCCGGGCGGCAGGCCGCGGAGCAGCGCCGAGCGCACGAGGCCCAACCGCTCGAGCCGGTAGCTGACCGCGTTGGCGAGCACCCCGCCCGCGTACCGGGCCGCCTTCGGGGGGCTGATGGACGACGAGTCCGCCGCGTAGCGCGCCGGGCACGCCACCTCGCCGATCTCGAGCCCGAGGTGCACCGCCTGCACGAGCACCTCGTTGTCGAACACGAAGTCGTCGGAGTCGCGCTCGAACGGGATGCGCGTGAGCGCGTCGCGGGACCACGCGCGGTACCCGGTGTGCCACTCGGCGAGGGCGCGATCGAGCAGGACGTTGGCGATGCCGGTGAGCGCGCGGTTCCCCACGAGGCGCCACCAGGGCATGCCGCCGTGGCGCGCGCCCCGCCCGAGCACGCGTGAGCCGAGCACGAGGTCGTACTGCCCGAGCGCCACGAGGGAGGCCATCGCGGGCACGAGGCGGGGATCGTACTGCGCGTCCGGATGGAGCATGACGATCACGTCGGCGCCGGCGTCGAGGGCGGCGCGGTAGCACGTCTTCTGGTTGGCGCCGTAGCCGCGGTTGGCGGGGTGCACGAGGGTCGGGATCCCGAGCGCGGCCGCGGTCGCGACGGTGTCGTCCGTGCTCGCGTCGTCCACGAGCAGGACATCGTCGACCACGCCGGGCGGGATCGCCGCCAGGGTCGCGCCGAGCGTCCGCGCCGCGTTGTACGCGGGGAGCACGACGTGGACGCGCTTGCCGTGGATCAAGAAGGACTCGGAGCGTGACCGTCTTTCCCGGACCGAGCCCCCGAAGCGGCTGCTGAGGTGCGGCTGCGTGGCTGACGAGGGAGCAGGTCGAGACCTGTGACCGAGGAAGACGCGCGGCCGCGCCCAGCAGACGCGAGCGGGCGACGGGAGGGAAGGACGGTCACGCTCCTAAACCACGAGCGTCGCGAAGGGGCCGCTCACCGCGAGGGTGAACGCGATGCTGAACCAGGACTCGATGTCGCGCCCGGTCTGCCCCTTGCGCGCCACGATCAGCACCTGCGCCTTGTGCACGGTCATCGCCTGGCGGAGCTCGGTCGAGGCGTGGCCGTAGCGCAGGATCTCGTTGGCGCCGGGTGCCAGGGCCCGGAGCGGCGCGAACACGCGCTCCGCGTGCGCGTCGAGGGCGTCGTGCCACACCTTCGAGGGGATCCCGAACCGCTCGGGGCGGGCGACGAGGGACTGGTCGGCGTCGACGACGTTCACGAGGGTCACCTTCGCCCCGGTCGCGGCGGCGAGCTTGGACGCGGCGACCGCGACGCGCTTCGCGCTCTCGCCCTGTTCGACGCCCGCGACGATGGCGCGGAGGGCGTCGATCGGCTCGTGGACGACCATCAGGGGCTGGGTGGCCGCGTGGAGCAGGGCGCGCGCCGTGCTGCCGAGGACGATGCCGGAGAGCGGCGAGCGGCCGCGCGCGCCGAGGATCACGTAGTCGGCCTGGAGGCGGGACGCCTCGGCGGCGATGGCGTCCGCCGGATCGCCCTGGAGGAGCTGGAGATCGGTGGGGACCTTCAGCGTCTTCGCGGCGGCGGTGAGCAGGGTCGTGGCATCTCGCGCGGCGGCGGGGCCGGCGCCTAGGTCGGCGAGCAGGTCGTAGCGGGGGAGCACGTAGGCCAGGGTGATCGACGCCTCGGTGGAGGCCGAGATCACCCGCGCGTGGGCGAGCGCGGCCCGGGCGGGCTCGGAGCCGTCGTAGGGCACCAGGATTCGGATCACGTGGCTCTCCGCGAGTTGGGGGTGCGTGGTTGCGGAACGTAGCGCCCCGGCTCCCGATTTGCCGGGGTCGACGCGGCAGCCGACCGGAGGGCGGGCGGCGCTCGGGCCGCCCGGCTCGCCGCCGCCAGGCGGCAGCGGACCGGAGCGGAGCGACGGGGGCGAAAGCCACCCCCCGAGCGCAAGCCGGGGGGTGGATCGTACGGCGCAAAGCGCGAACCCCGGAGGGTGGCGACGGCGCCCGTCCGCGGGCGCCGGGCCGCCCGGGGGCCCCACCACACCAGCTACCGCACGAACAACTTCATCAAGCCGTCGAACATCTTCCCGTACGGGGGCCGGAGCGTGGCCGTGCCGTTGAGGCGGGTCTGGTAGAACACGCTTTTTTCGTGGCTGAACGTGCGGAAGCCGTCGAAGCCGTGGTAGCGCCCCATGCCGCTCGCCCCGACGCCGCCGAACGGCATGTCGTGCTGGGCCATGTGGTAGAGCGTCGCGTTGACCGACGCGCCGCCCGAGGTGGTGCGGGTGAGGACCTCCTCGGCGCGGCGCCCGTCGTCGTCGAAGTAGTAGAGGGCGAGCGGGCGCGGGCGCTCGTTGACGTGGCGGATGCCCTCCTCGAGGCTCGCCATCGCGACGACCGGCAGGATGGGGCCGAAGATCTCGTCCTGCATCACGGCCATGTCCGGTGTCGCGCCGAGCACGAGCGTGGGGAAGAACTTGCGCGAGTCGCCCACCGACTCGTTCGCCGGGTTGATGCGGCGGACGGTGGCGCCCTTCGCGACGGCGTCGGCGAGGAGCGCGTCGAGGCGGGCGTAGTGGCGATCGCTGACGATGCTGGTGTAGTCCGGGTTGTCGACGATGCGCGGGTACATCTGGGTGACGCTGCGCTCGAAGCCCGCGACGAAGGCGTCGATCCGCTCCCGCGCGATGAGCACGTAGTCCGGCGCGATGCAGGTCTGCCCGGCGTTGAGCAGCTTGCCGGCGGCGACGCTCTCGGCGGCCCGCGCCGGATCGTACGACGCGTGGACGAGGACGGGGCTCTTTCCGCCGAGCTCGAGGGTCACCGGGGTGAGGTTCTCGGCGGCGGCGCGCATCACCATCTTTCCGACGGAGGTGGAGCCGGTGAAGAAGAGGTGGTCGAACGGGAGGCGGGTGAAGGCCGCGCCGACGTCCGCGCCGCCGGTCACGACGTCGACCTGGTCGGGGGTGAACACCGCCTGCACCATCGTGCGGACGAGCTCGCCGGTGCGGGGCGTGAGCTCCGACGGCTTGAGGAGGACCCGGTTGCCGGCGGCGATCGCGGCGGTGAGCGGCATGACCGCGAGCTGGAACGGGTAGTTCCACGGCACGATGATGCCGACGATGCCGAGCGGCTGGCGGTGGAGGCGCGACGTGGCGGGGAGGAAACCCCAGAACGTGGAGCGCGCCTCGGGCCGGGCCCAGCCCCGCAGGCTCGCCCGGGTGTGCTGCAGATCGGTCGCGGAGAGCGCGAGCTCGGCGGCGATGGTCTCGTGGCGGGACCGGTGGCCGAAGTCGGCGCTGATGGCGGCCGCGATGTCCTCCTGGTGGGCCACGATCCAGGCCTGGAGCCGCTCCAGCGCGGCGAGCCGCGTGGCGAGGTCGGGCGGGGCGGACTGGGCGCGCCAGGCCGCGCGGAGACGCTCGAAGGGGGCGCGCACGGCGTCCTCCGCGGACGACGACTCCGGGGAGGCCGGGGACACCAGGGGGACCACGAGCCCGTCGTTCGGCACGCTCAAGAAGCACCTCGCTCCGCGGCCCCTAATCGCTTGGGAGCCGGGATTCCAGCCTCCTCAGTCGGGAGCGACCTCCTCCGTGTAGAGCGTCAGCAGGGTGACGAGCATCGCGATCAGCACCGGGCCGATGAGCACGCCCACGATGCCGATCCACTCGAGCCCGCCGAGCACGCCGAGGAGGATGAGCAGCGGGTGGATGCCCGACTGGCCGCGCACGATGAGCGGCCGCACCACGTTGTCGATCGAGGCGGTCACCACGATCGACCACAAGAGGACGAACAACCCCCGGCCCCAGTCGCCGACGAGGAAGAGGTTGGCCGTGAGCGGCACCCACACCAGCGCGGTGCCGACGAACGGCACGTAGGTCAGCATGCCGGTGAGCACGCCGAGGACGAGCGGACGCTCCACCCCGGCGAGGAGGTAGCCGATAGCCGCGACCGTGCCCTGGAGGACACCGCACACCAGCCCGGCGAGCACGACGTTTCGGGCGAAGCTGGCGAACACCGTGAACAAGCGCTGCTGGTAGCTGGGCTCGAGGGGGGAGACGCGCCCGAGCCACGTGAGCAGCTCCGGGCCGCGCGCGAGCAGCGTCACGACCGAGAGGTAGTACACGACGATGTCGAGCAGGGCGCCCGCGGTCTGCGTGAAGAAGTTCGGGAGGCTCGCGGCCAGCCCGCCGGCCACGCCGACGGAGACCTGCTGCACCGCGTCGGCCAGGGCGGCCGCGAGCTCCTGGCGATCGACCCCGAGCTCGGAGAGCCAGCCGAGGAGCCGGGGGGATCCGAGGGCGCCGATCATGCGGTCGAGCCCGCCCTCGCGGAGGGCGAGGACGAGCACGTTCGCGATGCGCAGGAGCTCCCGCGAGAGCAGCCACGCGAGCCCCCCGAGGGGGCCGAACACGCAGACGGTGAGCAGCGTGGTCGTCAGGACCGCCGCCGTGTACGCCCGGCCGCGGAGGAGGCGGAGCGCGCCGGCGTGCACGGGCGAGGCGAGGACCGCGGTGATGAGGGCGACGACGAGCACCTTGAAGTAGGGCTGGACGAGCCAGCCGACCCCGAACAGGGTCACGACGAGGAGGACGCGGAACGCGCCCGAGCGGCTCATGACCGCGGGTTCACCGCGCATGGAGGTGGATCGTCCGCGCGGCGTCCATGGCGATCCGGAGCGCCTCGGCATCGTCCCGGTGGCGCACGACGAGGTTTCCGTCGGAGAGGAAGGTCTGCGTCCAGTCGCGGCGCGGGGCGCCGACGGGGAGCAGGTCCTCGCGGACGATGGCGGCGCCGTGGCGGCGCCGGAACGTGTCGAGGCCGTCGATGCGCGCGATGCGCCCGCGCCCCTCCGCGCGCTTGAACACGATGGCGGCGCTCCACGGGTGCTCGCGGCGGGCCTCGCACACGCCCCAGCACACGACGCGCGCCCACTCCCGGAACAGGTCGACGTCCCCGGTGTAGTTCATCAGGTCGACCATGTTCGCGCCGGGCGAACGACAGGCGACCTCCCCGAAGACGGCCTCGCCGTCGGCCTTGCGGAACCACTCCATGTGCGTGAAGCCGGTCCCCATGCGGAGCGCGCCGAGCGCCGCCCGCCCGAGCGCGACCCCGGGGGCGATGCGCGGATCGTCGAGATCGCGGAGGCTGTGGATGATGGGGCTTATCCACTCGTTCTGCCGCGCCACGAGCGCGTTCGGGAAGTACTGGCAGACGCCCTCGTAGACCGGCCGCCCGTCGACGCAGAGGGTCTCGTAGGTGAACTCCTCCCCCTCGACGAACTCCTCGACGCTCACCTCGGGGACGTGCCGGATGCGGTCGAGCACGCCGTCGAAGGCCGTGGCGTCGTCCACCCGGAAGGTGTCCGCGCTGCCGGCGCCCGCGACCGGCTTGACGATGATCGGGAACCCGATCTCGGACGCGGCCGCCCAGGCCTCGGCCCGGGTGCGTGCCCGCGCCGACCGGGGCACCCGGAGGCCCGCGGCGGCCACGCGCTCGCGCATCAGGGGCTTGTCCCGGAAGCCGGCCACCACGTCCTCCGAGAGGCCCGGCACGCCGAAGCGCGCGCGCATCCGGGCCGCGAGGAGGGTGAGCGGCTCCCAGTTGGTCTCGATCCGATCGGGGCGGCGCCCGCCGAGCCACCGCTCGACGCGGGCGAGGACATCGGCCTCGTCGAGGATCCGGGGGACGTGGAGGTAGTCGGCGAGGTTGTCCCGCAGGTCGGGCGGCAGGGCCTCGGGCGAGGAGTCCCCCACGCCGAGGACACGCGCCCCGACCTCCGCGAGGCCGCGCGTGAACGCGACCATCTCCGGGGGGTAGGCGGGCGAGAGGAAGACGACGTCCATGGGGCGGCCGGAGCGGAGAGGCCGACCCCTATCACGCGCGGCGGCCATGCTCGGGCCCGGCCGCGCGGCGCCGCCCTTGCCGCCCCGCACGGCGCGGGGGATGATGCGCGCCACCGCTGCCCTCCCGGGCGCGATCGAGGCCCAGGATGTCGGATTGTTCGCTCGCCTCTCCCCGTCGCGCGGCCCGCGCCGGCGGCCTCCTCGTCGTCCTCGGGGGGCTGGCCGGCGTGGCGATGGCCTGCGGCGGGGCGGGTGATGTGGCACCGCCACCCGTGCAACCGGACGGCACCGGCCCGAATCCGCCCGCTCCGCTCGACGGAAGTCCCGTGCGGCCGAGGGGCGAGGGCGGGCTCGCCGGCGTCAAGCAGCGCGGGGCCCTCCGCGTCGCGGCGGATCCCGACGCGGCGCCGTTCCTCTCGAAGGGCGCGGACGGCGCCTGGGAGGGCTTCGAGTACGCCATCGCGCGGGCCCTCGCCGACCGGGCCGGCGTGCCGCTGGAGATCGTCCCCGCGAGCTTCCCCGCGCTCACCGACAAGGTGTCCTCCGGCGCCGCCGATCTCGCCATCGGGCAGATCGCCCCGAGCGAGAGCTACGCCGACCTCGCGTGGTCGGTGTCCTACCTCCAGTACAGCCTCTGCCTCGTCGTGCCCGCCGCGAGCCCGGTCAAGTCGGTGGCCGACCTGAAGGGCAAACGCGTGGCGATGTACGACGATCCGATCGCGCGGCAGGTGGCCGACGTGCTGATCAGCGCGTCCTACGAGCGGGTCCTGTTCGACGACTATGGCTACTTCGAGAAGATGGTGCGCGGGCAGCTCGACGGCATGGTCTACGACTGCCCGCTGGCCCGCCACGAGATGACGACCTACGGCGACAAGCTCCGGATCGCGGAGGACGCCCTGAACGTCGCCACCTACAACGTGGGGGTCCCGGCGTGGGACACCGCGCTGCTCGCCGACGTGAACGTGGTGCTCAAGGAGCTCGGCGATCAGGGGCTCCTCGCCACGTTGGAGCAACGCTGGCTCGGTACGAGCGCGCCCACCGACGGCTACACGAGCGCCACCGGCAAGGTGGTGGTGGTCAAGCGCGGGGAGACCCTCTCGCTCATCGCGAAGCGCGAGCTGGGCGACGTGGAGAAGTGGCGCGCGTTGTACGACGGGAACAAGGACGTCGTCGGGCCGGATCCCAACCAGATCTACACCGGGATGCGCCTGCGGGTGCCGCGGTGAGCAGCCTGGAGATCTGCGCCCACTGCGGATCCAAGGTGGCGGAGGACGCAGAGCGCTGCGGGTCGTGCGGATCGGCGCACACGGTCACCGTGCGCCGTCCTACTCGCGATGCGAGTGTGGTGGACGGCGCGGGCGGCCCCGAGGGCGGGCGGCCGAAGCGGCGGTCGCGCGCCGGGCCCGTCCTGGTGTTCCTGCTCGCGGGGGTCGCCGTCGGCCTCGCCACCGTCGGCGGCATCGGGGCCTTTCTCCTGCTCGGGGAGCCGGCCGCGCCGCCGCCCCCGGTCACGAAGGGAACGGCCTCGGGCACCCCGACCGGGACTGCGGGCGGATTCGCCGCGATCCGCGAGCGGGGCGCCCTCCGCGTGGCCGCGGATCCCGACGCCGCGCCGTTCCTCTCGCGCACCGCGGACGGTGGCTACGAGGGCTTCGAGTACGGCGTGATGTCGGCGCTCGCGGCGGACGCCGGCGTGCCGCTCACCGTGGTGGCGAGCAATTTCACCGAGCTGGCGGGCCGCCTCGCGAAGGGCGAGGCCGACCTCGCCATCGGGCAGATGAGCCCGAGCGGCGCGTGGGCGGGGCTCGGCTGGTCGACCTCGTACCTGCAGTACAGCCACTGCCTCGTCGTGCCGAAGCGCTCCTCCGCGACGACGCTCGCCCAGCTCCGCGGCAAGCGGATCGGCATGTACGACGATCCGGTCACCACCCAGCTCGTCACGGCGACCGTCGGCGCGGCCTATGAGCGCGTGGTGTTCGACGACTACGGCTACTTCGAGAAGCTCGCCCGCGGGCGGCTCGACGCCGTCGTCTACGACTGCCCGCTCGCCCGCCACGAGCTCGGCGCGTTCGGCGAGCGGCTGCGCATCGCGGACGATGCCCTCGACGTCGCCACCTACAACGTCGCCCTCCCGAACGACGACGCCGCCCTGAAGGCGGACGTGAACCGGGTGCTCCGCACCCTCGGCGATCAGGGGCTCCTGGCCCGGCTCGAGTCCCGCTGGCTCGGCGCCGAGGCCCCGAAGAAGGGCTACCGCACGGCGGCAGGGCGCGTGGTGGTCGTCCAACGCGGCGAGACCCTCTCGGCCATCGCCGCGCGCGAGCTCGGCTCCGCCCAGCAGGTGGGCGAGCTCCACGCCATGAACCGGGACGTGGTCGGGAGCGACCCCGACGCGATCTACCCGGGGCTGCGGCTGCGGGTCGGCCGCTGAACCCCGAGGAACCGGTGGCGGCCGCCCTGGCCCGACGGTGGGAGGCGCTCGCCGGCCGCCTCGGCGGACGAGCGGACGTCTGGGCGCGCGAAGGCGCGGCGCTCCTCACCGCGTGGGCGGAGCCGCACCGGGCCTACCACACCCTCGCGCACCTCGCGGCCTGCCTCGCCGAGCTCGACCGGGTGCGCGGCCTGGCCGGGGACGCCGACACCCTCGAGCTCGCCCTCTGGTTCCACGACGCCGTCTACGATCCCCTCCCCTCCGGCGACCAGGGGGACGACAACGAGGCGCGCAGCGCGGCCTGGGCGCGCCGGTTTGCCGAGGCGGCGGGCCTCCCGCACCTCGCCGATCGCCTCGGCGCCCTGGTGCTGGCCACCCGCCACGACGCTGTCCCCGAGGACGCCGACACGGCGCTCCTCGTCGATGTCGACCTCTCCATCCTCGGCCAGCCGCCCGCGGTCTATGCGGGCTACGAGCGGGCGGTGCGCGCCGAGTACGCGCACGTGCCGGACGCGCTGTTCGCGGCGGGCCGCGGCCGCATCCTCACCGCCCTGCTCGCGCGCCCCCGCATCTACACGACCCCCGCCATGGCCGAGCGATTCGAGGCCGCCGCGCGCGCGAACCTGGCTGCCGCCATCTCGGCTCTCGGCGTATAAACACGCAATTTTGGCGCGCACCGGAAAGGTGTAACCCTCCGGCCCGAGATCCCATGACCTGTCCCGGACGCGGAAGCTCCGGGGCACGGCGCTCACATTGACCGGCGTGTCATGGGAGGCCCCTGGTGCTCGGGGTCCTCCGAGACCCACGGTCTTCGAACAGGGGAGGAACAGAAATGAGAACGTTCACCTTCGGTGTGATCGCGTCGCTCGGTTTCCTGGTGGCGTGCGAGACGGAGCAGCGCGAGGCGAGCGAGGCAGTGGAGGACGTGCGCCAGGCCGAGCGCGAAGCCGCCCAGGAGGTCGGGCGGGAGGTCCAGGAGGGCCGCGAGGAGGTCGCCGAGGCGCGCCGCGAGATGGTCAAGGAGCTCCAGGAGATGGAGCGGAGCGGGGAGCCGGTCGAGTTCGACGCTGTGGTGACCGGCCACGACACCGACACGATGAATCTCCGGCTGGAGAGCGGCGAGACGTTCGACGTGGACTACGGACCGGCGGCCAAGATCATGCGTGGCACGGACGTCGTGACGGTCAACGACATCCAGCCGGGCCAGATGGTGCACGTCACCTACCGGTACGTCGACGGGAAGCGCATGGTCGAGACGGTGACCGTGCGCGAAGGGACGCCCATGCCCAGCGGCCAGCCGACCACGCCCGGGACCAACCCCGACGCCACGCCCGGGGCGGGCGGTGGGACCCGGTAGGCAGGGGCCTCGAGGGCCGCGGCTCGCCCGCGGCCCTCACTCCGCCCGGACCCCCACGACCCGCACGTTGCGGTCGCCTTCGGCGTCCACCCGATCGTTGAGGAAACGAACGCCGATCCGGTGAGGGCCGGGCGCGAGCGGCCCGTCGAGCGTGAGCTCCGACGGGCCGTCGAGCGCCCACTCCACCGGCGCCGCGCCGTCGAGGCGGACCTCGAGGACGGGCGCGCCCGCGTAGGCCGCGCCGACCCCCTCCACGACGACCCAGGGGAGCGCCCGCGACGCCGTGAACTCGATGGCCGACCAGCCGTTGGTCTCGAACTGGAGCGCGGGCTCGAAGCGGCCCGGCAGGTTCGGGCCGAGCGGCGCGCCTCGCCAGCGCACGGTCACGCCCTGGGTCCGCTCGAGGAGCGCACGGAGCGCGTCGATCTCGCCCTCGCGGGGGTGCCGGGCCAGGAGCCGCAGCGCCTCCCCTCCCCGACCGCGGGCCTCCAGGGCGCGCGCCACGGGCGCGACGACGCCGTCCGCGCGCTCCGGGCGCCACCCGAGATCGAGGGCCCGGGCCCACCCGACCCGGAGCGCGGCGGGATCCCGGTCCGGCGCCACGCGGAGGAGCGCGAGCGCCACGGGCTCGGTCGCGTCGGCGGCGAGCCGATCGTAGACCATGTCCACGGCGTCGAGACGCGCGGCGGCCGCCACGCGGGCCTCCCCGTCGACCGCCCACACGAGGCCGAGGCGGGCGAGCACGATGCCCCCGCCCACGGCGAGCGCCGCGGCCTCGACGCGCCCCCCGCGAGCCGCCGACACCGCGCCGGCCGTGGTCACCAGCGCGACGAGGAGCCAGGCCACCCCGAAGGTCGCGCCGGGGAGGACCGCGGCGGCGACCCCCTGCTTCGCCGCGAGCACGAGCGCGACGACGACGATCCCCGTCGAGAGGGTGCGCCACCGGAGCGCGCCCAGGAGGATGGCCCCCGCGAGCACGCCGGCGCCGGCCGGCCCCCCGAGCGCCGGCACCCAGAGGAGCGTGACGCCGAGCGCGCTCCAGAGCCAGTGGCGGTCGAGGGCGGCGAGCGCGGCGAGCACCAGGGCGGCGGGGCCGACGTACCAGGGAACGCCGGGGGTCGTCGCGACGGCCACGACGGTCACGAGGGCGACGGCGGGCGACATCCACCGCGCCGGGCTTCGGGAGGCCGAGGGCACGCGATCGTCGTCGGCGGCGGCGGCCCGGTTCACCGGGGCGGACCCGCGCGGGTCACTCCCACTCGATCGTTCCCGGCGGCTTGGTCGTGATGTCGTACACCACGCGGTTGATGCCCTTGACCTCGTTGATGATGCGGCTCGACATCCTGGCGAGCACCGGCCACGGCAGCTCGGTGACGTGGGCGGTCATGCCGTCGGTCGAGTGGACCGCGCGGATGGCGCACACCTCGTCGTAGGTGCGGTTGTCGCCCATGACGCCCACCGAACGCACGGGCAACAGCACGGCGAAGCTCTGCCAGATCGAGTCGTAGAGGCCCGCGGCGCGGATCTCCTGGTCGACGATGGCGTCGGCGGCGCGCAGCACGTCCAGGCGCTCCTGGGAGAGCGTGCCGAGGCACCGCACCGCGAGGCCCGGGCCGGGGAACGGCTGCCGGTTGACGCGGGCGTCGGAGAGGCCGAGCTCGCGGCCGAGGGTGCGCACCTCGTCCTTGAACAGCTCGCGCAACGGCTCGATGAGCTTGAGGTGCATGTGCTCGGGGAGCCCGCCCACGTTGTGGTGGCTCTTGATGGTCGCGCTCGGGCCGCGGAAGCTCACGCTCTCGATCACGTCCGGGTAGAGCGTGCCCTGGGCAAGCCAGGTCGCACTCTCGAAGCGGGAGGACTCCGCCTCGAACACGCGGATGAACGCCTCGCCGATGATCTTCCGCTTCCGCTCGGGGTCGGTCACGCCGGCGAGCGCCGTGAGGAAGCGCTCCGAGGCGTCGACGACGGTGAGATCGTACTCGGCGAACTCCTTGCGCACGCCCTCCCGCTCGTCGAGGCGCAGGAGCCCGTTGTCGACGAAGATGCAGTGCAGGCGATCGCCGAGGGCCTCGTGCAGGATCGCCGCGGTGACGGAGCTGTCGACGCCGCCGGAGAGGGCGCAGATGACCTCCCCCTGGCCGACCTGGGCGCGGATGCGCTCGACCTGCTCCTTCACGAAGCTGCCCATCGACCAGTCGGGGCGCGCCGCGCACACCGCGAAGAGGAAGTTGCGCAGGAGCGCCACGCCGTCACGCGTGTGGGTGACCTCGGGGTGGAACTGCAGGCCGTAGTGACGCCGCGTGTCGTCCGCGAACGCCGCGATCGGGCACGTGGGCGTGGACGCCACGACGCGGAAGCCGTCGGGGAGGCGCGCCACCTGGTCCCCGTGGCTCATCCACACGGAGAGCGTGTCGGGCAGGCCCTCGAAGAGCCGGTCGGGCCCGGCCGCGCGGGTGATGTCGGCGTGGCCGTACTCGCGGTGGGCGACGCCGCGCACCTCCCCGCCGTGGGCCTGGGTGAGGAGCTGCATGCCGTAGCAGATGCCGAGCACGGGCACGCCCATGTCCAGCCAGCCGTTGTCGAACGGCGGCGCGTCCGCGTCGTAGACGCTGGACGGCCCGCCCGAGAGCACGATGCCGACGAGCCGCGGGAACGCGCGCGGGGGCAGCGTGCACGGGTGGATCTCGCAGTAGACGCCCTGCTCGCGGATGCGACGCGCGATCAGCTGCGTGTATTGGGAGCCGAAGTCGAGGATGAGGACGAGATCGTGTCCGAGCATGGTGCTCGCCGTCTATCCCCGCGGCGCCCCGAAGGCGCGCCGACCGACGCTCCTACTTTCCCGTCACCGTCGCGGAGAACCGACCGCCCGTGTAGGCGTCGATCTGCGCGGTGAGCTCCTGCAGCCGCATCTCGTTCTTCACCTGGGTCTTCAGATCCCCGGCGCCCACGAGGAGCATGTCCACCTGGAGGCGGCGGCGGTCGAAGTAGAGGCGGGTGGCCTCCTCGAGGACCTTGTCGCGCAGCTTGACGATGTCCTGGGTCTCGCTGATGACGCGGATGCGCTCGCTCGACATCACGAGCTTGTCGAGGCGCCACTTGGCGTAGACCTGCAGGCCGTGGTCGTTGTCGACGCCGGACTTGTCGAGCTCGCCCTCGGGGTTGACCTCGTAGAGGTAGTCGTAGTCGTACCCGTTGTCGTAGTCGTAGGTGACCTTGAGCTCGGGGAGCCACGCCGCGTTCTTCGAGGCGTTCATCCACTCGTCGACGTAGCGGGGATCGGTCTTGGAGTACTCCAGGACCATCTGCTGCACGTCACGCACGGTCGGCTCCTTCTCGAAGCGCGCGAGCACCTCGTCGACGGTGCGGAAGTCGGCGGCCTCGGCGGGCCCCTGGAGGGCGAGCGCAAGCAGCATGGGGATCATGGGGACTCCTCGGAGCGTGATTGGGGACGGCTGAATTCGCCGTCGGTGAGGGCGTCCAGGCGCGCGTCGAGCTCCTGGATCTGGAGCGTGTGCAGCACCTGTTCCCGTAGCGGGAGGGCCCGCACGGCGCCGGTCTCGGCGACGAGCCGGCCGCGGGAGAGCCACGCGTCGGCCACGTGCTCGCCCAGGTAGCGTCGATAGCTGCGCACGCGCTGGGCGACGTTGGCCGCGGCGGCGATGGGCTCGCCCTCGTCGTACACCTCGCCGTCGAAGACGTAGAGGCTGTCGTCGGTGTCGAGGTCCATGGTGGCGCCGTCGTAGTCGACGACGACGGTGCCGGTGCAGCTCCCCCAGCAGAGCTTGGCGACGAGGGACCAGTCGTTGTCGAAGGAATCGACGGTGTCCGACGCGGTGTAGTCGGCGACGCGCGCGGCGCTCTTGTCGTAGTCGAACGTGACCTCGAGCTTCGGCGCCAGCGTAGCGAGGACGCCGATGCGGGCCAGGGACACCAGGTCGAGGTTGAGCCCCGTGCGCGTGATCGACGCGTCGATCGTGTCGCGGAGGGAGAGCGCCTCCCGGAGCTCGCCGCGCGCGTGTTCGATCGCGCGGGGCGCCACCAGGCGCCAGACCCCGCGGGGGGTGGCGATGACGAGGCCGGTGTTCGCGAACGCGACGGCGCGCACGTCGGGATCGCCGAGCTGCCGATCGGCGGTCGTCCAGATCACGCCGCCGTCCACCGACTCCCAGACGCCGTCGTCCGAGATGGCGAGGAGGTGGCCCGGCTCGTCCAGGTGCGCCATGTCGCGTAGGCCGTGCAGGGGCTGGCGCCCGGCGACATAGAAGGTGGCGCCGCCGTCGTCCGTGCGGAGCAGCGCGTCCTCGGTCGCGACCCAGAACCCGGTGTCCCAGGCGGGGTCGGGCACGACGGCGCGGACCTCCCCGGTGGTGGGGAGCGGCACCACCGACCAGTCGAGCCCGTTCGCGCTCCGGAAGAGCCCCCGGGACGTGGACGCCCAGTACGCCGCCGCCTCCTGGACGATGGCGTGGACCCGCGAGCCGTCGGTGGCGTCGGTCGGGTCGATCCAGGTGTACCCGTCGTCCACGGAGAACCGGACGCCGTCCACCGTGCCCGCGATCAGGGCGCCGTCGATGGCGCGGTAGAGCGTGGTGACCTGCGGATCGTCCGGCGACGTGGCGCTGACGCGCGCCCAGGAGCGCCCGGCGTCCAACGTGCGCCACACGCCGTCCGCCCGCGCGACGAAGACCCGATCGGCGTCCGTGGGGTCCACCCACACGATGGGGCGCACCGCGGCGCCGGCGCCGCCCTGCGGCTCGTCGATGAGGTCGGTGGCGAGGGCGCTCATGCCGTCGACGCTCTCCACCTCGATGTCGGGCTCGATGGTGATCGCGTCCGCCGTCGGGTCGGCGGTGACCTCCACCTCGACCTCGGCGTCCTCCAACGCCTCGTCCAGCAGGGCCTCCGCCTCGAGCAGCAACGCCTCGTCGTCGGGCGCCTCCTCCGCGTCGTCGCCGTCGGCGCGGAGCACCCGCTCCCACCGCGCGCCCTCGTCCTCGGAGCGCCACACGGCGCCCCTCTCGTCGACGACCAGCCACGCGCCGCCGACGCCGGGCTGCACCGCGATACCGGCCGGCCGCACCCCGGCGCCGAGCGGCGCGGTGAGCTCCCAGACGAGGCGCGCGCCGAGCGGCTCCACGAGCACGTCGGGCGCGGGCGGCGCCACGTCGGCGGGCACCGACGGGAGGACGTCCGGCCCCTCCTGCGCGTACGCGGAGGCCAGGAGGAGCAGCAGGAGCCCACTGTGCGGCATCGGCGCGCACTGTACGCAAGCGCTCCGCTCCGGTCAACGCGATACGAGTCGTGTCCGGTGACGATGTCGTGCCGGAGGAGCCCCCGCTGTCCGCACCGGCCCGCCCGCGCCCGCCCCACCCCGCGTCGACCCACCGCGTGCGCACCGCGCGCGCCCGTGGTCCGGCCCTGGGTGAAGGCGCGAACTGGCCGTGCGAGGGGGCGGGCGGGCCAAGGTCATGAACGAGCTCTGGCAAGCGCTGCTCGCGGCCGGCGAGGCGGGCGAACATGTCGCGTTGGCGACGGTCATCGGCGTGGACGGGTCGGCGCCGCGCGGCGCGGGCGCGCGCATGCTCGTGTGGCCGGACGGCCGCACGCTCGGCACGGTCGGGGGTGGAAACTTCGAGCTCCAGGTGACCCGGGCGGCGCTCGACGCGCTGCGGGAGGGGCGGCCGCGCCGCTTCGCGGTCCACCTCACGCGGGATCTCGGGATGTGTTGCGGAGGAGCGATGGAGGTCTACATCGAGCCCATGGTCCCGCGCGAGCGGCTGATCGTCTTCGGCGCGGGCCACGTCGCCCGGCCCACCGCGGTCATCGCCCGGGAGCTCGGCTTCGACGTCACCGTGGTCGACGCCCGCGACGAGTACGCGACCCCCGAGCGGTTCCCCGGCGTCACGCTGGTCAACGAGGACCCCCGCCGCTGGGCCCGCCGGCTCAAGACGGACGCCCGCACCTGGATCCTCGTCGTGACCCACGACCACGCGCTCGACCAGGATCTGCTGGAGCTCCTGCTCCCCGGCACCTACGCGTGGCTCGGCCTCATCGGCAGCCGCGCCAAGGTGGCGAAGTTCTTCCTGCGGCTCCGCGCCGCGGGCGTCGACGAGGCGCTGTTCGCGCGCGTGTCCGCGCCGGTGGGCCTCGATCTCGGCGCCGAGACGCCCGAGGAGATCGCCGTGGCGATCGCCGCCGAGATCGTACGGGTCCGGCGTGGGGTGCTCCGCGCGCCCGCGCCGCTCTCCGAGATCCCCATCCCCGCGCGCGGCGGCGACGGCGTGGCCCACCCCCCGGGCCCCGCGCACTCCGCCTCGATCAGCCCCGCAAAGCCCCGGACCTGAAGGGGCCCGGCGAGGCGGAGGTGCTCCGCTCGTCCAGCGCCTTCGACACGGCCTCGGCGAGGTGCGACAGGGGAAACGGCTTCTGCAGGCACCCCACGAGCGCCTGGGCGCGCACCAACCCCTCCACACGGGCGTCCACGAGGGCCGTGCAGCCGATGACGGGGATGTGGCGGGTCACCGGGTCCTCGCGCAGCGTGTCGAGGAGCTGGAAACCGTCCATCGCGTTCTTGTCGTGGATGTCCAGGTTGAAGTCGAGCAGGATCACCTCCGGCTTGAAGCGCTCGACCGTACGGCCGGCCGCGAAGCCGCTGAACGCCACCTCGACGTCGAATCCCCCGAGGAGGAGCAGGTAGTCCTTCAGGACCCCGCAGAAGTCCGGCATGTCGTCGACGATGAGGACCCGCCGTGACGAAGGCTCGGATGCTCTGGAAGGGAGCGGGAGCTGGATGGGCCCCGGCGGACCGAACTCGGGCACCGGGTAGTCGTTCTCTCGCGCGAAGGCGATGATGTCGGCCTTGGCGATCCGCCGGTGACCGCCGGGTGTCCGGTGCGCGGTGAGCAGCCCGCTGTTGACCCAATTCACCACGGTGGGTGGGCTCACGTGGAGGAACCTCGCCACCTGGAAGGTCGTGAAATATTCGGGCGCCGCGGCGAGGCTTCGACTACGCGACATGGTCGACCGTCCGATCCGGGATGAACCGGGAAAGTGGCGCTCGCAAGGTTCTCTCCACGTATGAGGGAGGATCTACATGCCAATCATGACCGGACCGCGGCCCGTAACCCCCCACGCCGTCCGATACGCAAGAATGATAAGGTTCGAGGCCATATATTCGAGGCTTCCGCCCCCATCGCATCGACGGCCCGCGGCCACGGCTCCGATTGGGAGGGGCGTGACGGGTGTGGGGGCCGTGCCGGTTGGCGAAAAATGTAAACAGAGGGAGCTCCGACTCCCTCGATGCTACCAGAGATCGCGCTGGTCAGAACACGCCAGATGCCCCTTTCCAAACGGACGAAGGCGGCCGGCATCTCTGCCGGCCGCCTTCGATTCATCCTTCGAGCGCCCTGCCTGCGCCGCCGAAGCAGCGCGGGCGAGTCACTCCATGATGCGGAAGCGGAAGAAGGTCTCCCCGATGATGATCTCCTCGCCGCCGAAGAGGCGACGGTCGGTGATCAGCTCGCCGTTGACGAGGCTTCCGTTCGAGGACTTCTGGTCCTCGATGTAGAAGTTGTTTCCGCGACGGAAGAGCTTGCAGTGGTACCGCGAGACCTTCGAGTCGTTCTTGATCTGGATGTCGTTCTCGCGGCCCCGACCGATGGTCAGGGTGTCCCCGGTGAACGGGTAGATCTGCTCTTCGGCGGTGCCCTCCTGGTAGAGGAGCAGCGCGCGCCGGGGAGCCTCCCCCGCGTCACCCACGGCGGCGGAGGAGCTGGCCCCACCCTCGCCCGCGAGATCGATCTCGACTTCGCCAGCGCCCACGCTGACTTCACCGCCGAGAATCTCGTCCTCGAAGCCGAACGGCACGTCCGCGCTCGGCGCGTCACGGTCGTCCTCGCCGATCTCGGAGGTCTCGATGGCGATGTCCTCCTCGACGGAGGACACGCGGATCTGCACCGCGTCGTCACTGCCACCGGGGAAGAGCCCGGAGAGGTCCTCGCGGAACTCGGAGCGGCTGGTGGCGAGACCTTCCTCCTCGAGCGCCGTGCCGTTGACGTGGGGCTCGGCGTGAACCTCCTCGTAGCTGGCGACCTCGGGCTCGTCGTCCTCGGCCTCCGCCTCGGTGGCGAGAACCTCGGCCGCGACGGGCCAGGCGGCGGGTGCCGCCTGGGCGGCCTCGGGAGCGACCTCCGGGGCGACATCCGGAGTGACATCCGGAGCGACATCCGGAGCGACATCCGGAGCGACGTAGTGTCCGGCGGGGCCGGCGATCACGATCCACCGATCGAGGGCGGCCTGGAGCTCTCCCCGGTCGGCGTCGATGAGGGTGATCCGCTCGTTGGCGCTGGCCTGGTTGGCGCGCAGCCCGGCGACCTCCTGCTCGAAGTCGTCCTCCTCCATCTCGCCGATGGCGGCCCGGAGCTCGAGCTCCTGGATCTGCTCGTCGACACCGCCGCGGGACGCTTCGATGCCCGCCTTGTCGGCCTCGAAGGCGACGACGAGCTCGAGCAGGCGGGGGAGGAGCGGCTGGACCTGATCCGCCACGTCCGACGACTTGATCTCGTGGTCGAGGACGACCTTCTCGATCACGGCGTTGTTGAACTTGCCCGTGGCCGCCTGCGCGCGAGCCTTCTCGATGTAGTGGCGATGCTGCTCGTACCGCGCCACGTGCGCGGTGAGCTTCTCGAGGAGTACCTTCTTCTCCATGTACAACGGGCTCCTGAAGGGTAGGCGGCGTGAGGCGGCTGAATGCGCCAGAGACAATGAACCGCGTTGATAGTAGACGCGGGTACTGGAGTCAACCCCAGCGCGGCCCAATCCGAGGGGGACCGTTCCTGCGGCTCAAAAGTAACCGTTCGGGGCCTCGCCTGGGCTCGCCAGGTTCTGGAACAGGATGTACTTGTCCAGGAAGGCGAGTTCCACCGTTCCGATGGGCCCACTTCGCTGCTTGGCGATGATGATCTCCGCGATGCCCTTCTTGGCCGTGGTCTCCTGGTTGTAGACCTCGTCGCGGTAGATGAAGAGGATGATGTCGGCGTCCTGTTCGATGGCGCCGGACTCGCGCAGATCGCTCGGCATGGGGCGTTTGTCCTGCCGGCTCTCGAGCGAGCGGTTGAGCTGCGAGAGCCCGATGACGGGCACATCCAGCTCCTTCGCGAGGATCTTCAGCCCGCGCGAGATGTTGCTGATCACGTTCTCGCGCGATTCCTTGGCGCCGCCGGTGCCCTGCATGAGCTGGATGTAGTCGATGATGATGAGGCCGAGGTTGGGGTGCTCGGCCTTGAGGCGGCGCGCCTTGCTCCGCAGCTGCGTGATGGTGAGGCCCGGCGTGTCGTCGATGAGGATCGGGAGCGTGTGGAGCACCTCCGACGCCTCGATGAGCTTCCGCCAATCGCCGTTCGCATCGAGCGAACCGGTGCGCACCGCGCTCGCGTCGACGCGCGCGTGGGAGCACAACATGCGGGTCGCGAGCTGGTGGCGCGACATCTCCAAGGAGAACATCCCGACGGCCACGCCGCCCTTCAGCGCCGCGTTGAGCGCGATGTTCAGCACGAAGGCGGTCTTTCCCATCGCGGGCCGCGCCGCGAGGATGATCAGGTCCGTCCGCTGGAGGCCGGCCAGCTTCCGGTCGAGGTCGATGAACCCGGTGGGTACACCGGTGACATCCCCCGGGTTGTCGGCCCGCCGCTGGATCTCGAGGATCTGCTCGTCGATCACCTCGGAGAGCGCGTGCCAGTCGCGCGAACCCGAGAGGTTCGACACCTCGAAGATGGCCTTCTCCGCGCCGTCCATCAGCTCGGGGAGGTCCTTCACGCCCTCCTGGATGTCCTCTTCGATCTGGCGTGCCGCGAGCAGGAGCTTCCGCCGGACGGCGTATTCCTTGACCCGCCGCGCGTACGTCGTGATGTTGTCGACGCTCGCGCAGGCCTGGGGCAGCGCCACCACGTAGGCGATGCCCCCGACACGCTCCGCGTCACCGCGGCGCTCGATGTCGTCGAGCACCGTGGTCGGATCGGGCAGCACGCCGCCGTCCGACAGCTGACAGACGAGCTCGAACAGGTGCTGGTGCGCGGGACGATGGAAGTCGTCCGCCTTGAGGACCTCGCGGACCTCCAGCAGTTGGCTCGCATCGAGGAGGATCCCCCCCAGGAGCGAACGCTCGGTCTCCCAGTTGTGGGGGAGACCACGCGCGGACGCGGCGTCCGACGGACGCCGGCCACCCTCTCCTCCGAAGGAGGAGGGGTCGCGATCGCGGGGGGGGCCCTTCATCTACCCTCGGATGACGTAGACCTTGACGCTCGCTTCCACGTCACGGTGCACCTTGACGGGCACCTGGAACACGCCGATGTTGCGGATGGGCTCCGACAGCACGATGTTGCGGCGGTCCACCTCGACGCCCTGGGCCGCGAGGGCCTCCTGCACATCCTGGTTGGTGACCGAGCCGAAGATCTTGTCTTCGGCGCCCGCCTGGCGCTTGATCGACACCGCGGTGCCCGAGATCTTGGCCGCCAGCTCCTTGGCTGCGGCGAGGACCTTGGACTGCCGGGCGGCGGCCAGGCGCCGCTGGTGATCCAGGCGGCGGGTGTTCCGCTCGTCCGCGAGGACGGCGAGGCTGCGGGGGAGCAGGTAGTTGCGGCCGTAGCCGTCCGCGACCTCGACCACCTCTCCGGTGGTGCCGAGATTCGCGACTTCTTCCTGAAGAATGACCTTCATGGGATCTCCAATGCCGGCGTAGGGTTAGTCGTCCGCTTCGACGGCGAGCTCGTCTTCGGCCTCTTCGGCTTCGGCGCGGTAACGCGCTTCGGCTTCTTCTTCGGCCTTGAGCGCGGCCATCCGCTCGATCCGGAGGCGCTTGCGCTCCTCGGCGAGGGCGCGACGCGCTTCGATCTCGACGTTGTCCTCGAGCTTCACCGTGAGGAAGCGCAGGAGCTGGTCCTCGAGACCGAGCGTGCGCTCGACCTCGGCGACGAGCTTCGCGGGGGCGACGTAGTTGAGGTAGATGTAGTGGCCGCGCTGGTGCTTGCTGATGATGTAAGCGAGCTTGCGCTTGCCCCAATCCTCGTTGACGAGGATGGTGCCCTCGTTGCCGGTGATGACCTGCTCGAAGCGCGTGGTGATCTTGGTCATCACGTCTTCGGTGAGGTCGGGGCGGGCGATGTAGATGGTCTCGTATTCGTTGAGGATCAAGGTGCCTCCACTTGGGCGATGTGGGGGGAAGCGGACCGAGGGTCCACTTCCGCGGAGGATCACGCGGAGGGGACCGCGTTGAACGTGTTCATGGTCTGGGTGACGCCGACCCGGACGACGCTTTCGACAGCGTCGGCGGCGGAGTCGAGGAGCGAATCGAGCGCGGCGCTCTCGGTGGCCGACCACCCGGAGAGCACCCAGTCGGCGGGGTCCATCTGCTCGGGGGGGCGGCCGACGCCGACCCGCACGCGGACGAACTCGGTGCCGACGAGGCGATGGATGTCACGGATGCCGTTGTGCCCCCCGTGGCCTCCGCCCACGCGAACGCGGAGGCGACCGAAGGGGAGGTCCATGTCGTCGTGGACGACGATCATGTCTTTCTGCGGGATCTTGTAGAACCCGAGGATCGACGCGACCGGTTGGCCCGAGAGGTTCATGAACTGTTGCGGCAGCGCGAACATCACCTTCGTGTCGGCCAGCGACCCATCCCCCACCAGCGCACCGAAGAGCTTCTTCTCCACGGTTGCGCCGGCGCGGGACGCGGCACGCTCGACCGCCAGGAACCCGACGTTGTGTCGGGTCCGGGCGTAGCGCGCGCCGGGGTTGCCCAGGCCGACCACGAGGTGCATCAGCCCTTCTTGCCCTTGGGGGCGGGCGTGGCGGCGGCGGCGGCCGCGGCCGCATCTTCCTTCGAGACGCGCTTGCCTTCGACCGCGACGACGTTGTAGTCGCGGGTGTACTGGATCTTGACGCCAGCGGGCTGCGGGATCTCGGAGACCTTGAGGAACTGCCCGTTCTCGAGGGGGGTCACGTCCATCTCGATCGTGCGGGGGATGCTGCCCGCCGCGCACTGCACCGTGACGCTGCGCTTGAGCTGGCGCATCGTGCCACCGGCGCGGGTGCCCGCGGCGCGGCCGACGGCCGTGAGCGAGACCTCGACCGTGACGACGTAGTCGGTGTCGACCTCGTAGAAGTCGACGTGGAGCACGTTGCGGGACACGGGGTCACGCTGCACTTCGCGCACGAGGCAGGGACGGGCATCCTTGCCTTCGACCTGCACGGAGATGAGGGTGTTGGGATCCGCCGTCTTGCGGAAGATCGTCGCGAGCGACGCTACGTCGAAGCTGACCGGGGTGGCGGAGCCACCGGCGCGGTAGACCACCCCGGGGGTGCGACCCGCGGAGCGAGCCTTGCGCGCGACGCCCTTTCCGGTGTCGCCGCGCGCCGTAGCGCTGAGGATGAGGTTTTCCATCGAGTTCTCCAGGACGAGGCGGTCCGGGGGGGTGGGGCAGGGACGTCCATCGCCCCGGCAGAGCCGGACCACACCCCGAGGGATGTTTCGCACCGTGGACGAGGGCCCCCCCCTTGCTGAAAGCAGGCAGGGACCGGTGCGCGGACCGACGAAGCGTACACTTCACCGGAGCGGGCGCCACGTAGCGCCGAACCCCCACGCCGTCAAGAGCGGTCGAGGGGCAGGCGGCCGAGTATCAGCGGAAGAGGCGCGTGACCGAGTCGTGCGAGTGTATGGAGCTGATCGCCTCGGCGAACACGGGGGCCACGGACACCACCCCGATCTTCGCGCTGGCCCGCGCCGCCTCGCTGAGCGGGATGGTGTCGGTCACGATCACCCGCTCGATGGCGCTGCCCTCGATGCGCTCGATCGCGGGCCCGGACAGCACCGCGTGGGTCGCGACGGCGAAGATGCGGTTCGCGCCGTTCTCCCGGAGGGCGGCGGCCGCCTTCACGAGGGTGCCGGCGGTGTCGATCATGTCGTCGATGATGATGGCGTCCTTGTCCCGCACGTCACCGATGAGGTTCATCGCCTCGGCCTGGTTCGGACCGCTGCGCCGCTTGTCGATGATGGCGAGGCCGCACCCGAGGGGCTTCGCGTAGGAGCGCGCGCGCTCCACGCCACCGGCGTCCGGCGACACGATGACGGCGTTGGAGGTCGGGAGCGTGGCGGCGATGTACGCCCGCAGCGTCGGCCCGGCGTACAGGTTGTCGACCGGGATGTCGAAGAACCCCTGGATCTGGCCCGCGTGCAGGTCCATCGTGAGGACCCGCGCGATGCCCGCGGAGGTGAGCAGGTCGGCGACGAGCTTCGCCGTGATCGGGGCGCGGGGGGCCGCCTTGCGATCCTGGCGGGAGTAGCCGTAGTACGGGATCACCGCGGTGAGGCGGCCGGCGGAGGCGCGCTTGCACGCGTCCGCCATGATCAGCAGCTCCATCAGGTGGTCGTTCGCCGGCGACGACGTGGGCTGGACGATGAACACGTCCCTCCCGCGCACGTTGTCGTCGATCTCGACCTGCACCTCGCCGTCGGAGAAGCGGCCGACGCGCGCGCTGCCCGGGACCTCCCCCAGGGCGTCGCAGATGTCTTGAGTGAGCTTGGGGTGGGCGTTCCCATGGAACACCCGGAGCTCCAGATACATGACGACCGCTCCTCGGAGGTGCCGAGCGTCACACGTCCGGACCGGCCCGGCAATAGCGTCCGCGTCGAGACGCGCGGGCGCGCTTCCCTCCCCCGCGGGACGCTCAGGGCACGACGCTCGCGGGGCCGAGCGGCACCCCGGCGCCATCCACCACGATGCGGACGACCGACTCCAGGTAGACCACGCTGTCGCCGGGCTGGATCCCGGTCGGGAGCGGCGGGAGCGCCTGGTTGCTCGCGAGCGTGCCGTCCGCGTTCGCGAGCACCGCGACCACGCCGACCGTCAGCCCCTCCGCCGGCAAGCCCGCCGGGAACACCGTGTACCAGGGCACGTGCAGCTCCCACCCGCCCGCGGTCTCGCCCGTGGCCCCGGCGTCCGCGGCGACGCCGCCGTTCGCGATGTTTCCGAAGTCGAAGTTGCTCTGCCCGTGCAGCCACCAGTAGTCCTCGGCGCTCCCCCACGGATCGTGCAGCCCGCGCGTGCCGGTCTCCTCGCTCAAGTCGCCGATGCCGAGCTCCTCGGCGCCGATGGAGCCGAACGCGAGGTCGAAGCCGAGGCCGTCGAGCCCGGAGGTGTAGGGCATCGTGGTGAGGAGCGTGTCGAGCGTGCCCTCGGTGTCGTCGAGCGTGGTCCCGTCGGCGCCCCACCCCGTGCCGGCCCCGTAGTCGAGGTCGAGCAGGAGCAGCACCGCGTTGTCGCCGTATTCGTACACGCCGTCGACCCCGATCCAGAGCCCGTCGGAGTCCGCGGTCACCCGCAGGGCGTCGAGCTGGTTGAAGCCGACGCCGAAGGAGGTCTCCCAGGCCTGCGTGGCGACGGGGGGCCCGAGATCGTCGGTCCGTCCGTCCACGAGCAGACTCTCGATCGGCGCCGTCACCACGGTCGCGCCGTCGATCGCCGCCCGAAGGACCGAGTGGACCCAGGTGTTGTCGAGCCGCTGGCCGTCGAACACCGCGGCGAGGGGCCCCAGGCCGAAGACGGGGACGTCCGAATTGGTGTGCTCGCGCCACCGCCACTCGCTGTCGGGCACGGTCCCGCTGGTGCCGCCGCCGGACACCTCGAGCCCGCCGCACTCGTGGTCCGCGGTCACGACGATCGTGGGGGACACGTCCTGCCCGGCCGCCCAGGTCGCGGCCACCGCCACCGCCTCGTCGAGCGCCGCGGTCTCCTGGTGGACCCGCTCGCCGTCGTTGCTGTGGGAGGCGTGGTCGATCCGCGCGCCCTCGACGACCAGGAAGAAGCCGTCGGGGTCGTCCTCGAGCCGGTCGATCGCGTAGGCGGTCATCTCGGCGAGCGTGGGCTGCCCGTCGTAGCCGTCGACGACGTACGGCAGGGTGTAGTCCGCGAACAGCCCGACGAAGGGCCGCCCGTCGGGGACGGCGGCGTAGAGCTCGTCCCGGGTCCACACCGCCTGCACGTCGACGGTCGCGAACGGCTCCTCGAGGAGGCCGGCCCCGCCCCCGAGCACGACGTCCGGCGGCTCGGCGACGAGCTGGGCGGCGATCTCCTCGGTGTCGCCGCGGCTGCCGGTGTGCGCGTAGAACGCCGACGGGGTCGCGCCGGCGAGGGTGTCCGTGGTGACCACGCCGACCGCGAGGCCGCGGGCGCGCGCGCGCTCGAGGACCGTCTCGACGGGCTCCCCGTCGGCATCGAGCCCCACGACGTAGTTCCAGGTCTTCACCCCGGACGACAGCGCCGTCGCGCCCGCCGCCGAGTCCGTGACGCCCGTGAGCGACGCCGTGAGGAGCCGCCCGGTGTACGGCAACGACTCCATGACCAGCGCGCCCTCGGCTCCGTAGGCGTAGAGCCCGCCCCCCCGGACGTGGGGCAGCCCCATGCCGTCCCCGATGAAGAGGATCACGCGGGGGGCCGCGCCGGCGGGCCCGGTGTCGTCGGTGTCGTCGGTGTCGCCGGTGTCGCCGGTGTCGCCGGGGCCGGTGTCGCCCTCCGCGGAGTCCGCGCACGCGACGCAGGGGGTGGCGTCCTCGACGGGCTCCGGGCCGGTGCAGGCGAGCAGGCCGAGGAACGAGATCATCGCGCGAATCCGGGTCGTCGGGGCAGGATACACCGACCGGGCACGGTCCGTTCGGATGCCGCGACGCCCGCGCGGGATACCGCGGGGCATGTCCACCGATCCGGTCGACGTGGCCCTCGCGTACCACCAACGCACCCGCCACGCGCCGCACGCCTACGCCCGCTCGCTCCCGTACCTCGACTGGGCGTCGCAGCCCGATCCCTTCCGCCGCTACGCCGGCGCCGACCTCGTGCTCCTCGACCGCTCCCCCGGCGGGCCGGACCCGAGCTACGACGCCGTCTGCGACGGGCACCTCCCCGCGCCCGCGCCGCTCGACTGGGAGGCCGTCTCCCGCCTCTTCCTCGACGCGCTCGCCCTCTCCGCGTGGAAGGAGGCCGGCGAGGCCCGGTGGTCGCTCCGGGTGAACCCGTCGAGCGGCAACCTCCACCCCACCGAGGCGTACCTCGTCTGCGGCGCCGTCCCCGGCGTCGGAGACGCCCCGGGCGTCTACCACTACAGCCCCTTCCTGCATGGGCTCGAGCGGCGCGCCACGCTCCCCGAGGAGGCCTGGCGCCGGCTCGCGGCGGATCTCCCGGCCGGGGCCGTCCTCGTCGGCCTCACGTCCATCGTGTGGCGGGAGTCGTGGAAGTACGGCGAGCGGGCGTTCCGCTACTGCCAGCACGATCTCGGGCACGCCATCGCGGCGCTCTCGCTCGCGGCGGGCGGGCTCGGGTGGACCACGCGCCTGTTGGAGAGCGTGCCGGAGCCGTCCATCGCGGCGCTCCTCGGCACGGGTCGCCTGACCGGGCCGGCCGCCGAGGTGCCGGAGTGCCTCCTCGTCGTGTACCCGTCCCCGCTCCCCTTCCCCCTCCCCCAATGGCGTCACGTACGCATCCCCCCATTGCCGCCCCTCGCCTTCGTCGGCTCGCCCGGCCCGCTCGCCGACGAGCACCACGAATGGCCGATCCTGGCCGTCGTGGAGGACGCCACGCGCAAGCTCGCGCCGCCGGGCCCCGCGACGTGGACGCCGATGCCGCCCCGTCGGGAGCGGCTGGCCGACCGCCCCACCCCGCTCCGCGCCCTCGTCCGCCAGCGGCGTAGCGCCGTGGAGATGGACGGTCGCACCCCGCTGGGCCGCCACGCCTTCCTCCGCACCCTCTCCCGGTTGCTCCCGGGCGCGCCCCCCTTCGATCCCCTCCCCTGGGCGCCCGCGATCCACCTCGCCCTCTACGTCCATCGCGTCGAGGGCCTCGCGCCGGGGCTCTACGCCCTCGTGCGCGATCCCGCGGCGCTCCCGTCGCTACGCGCCTCCCTCGCGCCGCGGTTCCGGTGGGAGGCGGCGGCGCCGGAGTTGCCCCTCTACCTGCTCGATCCCGCCGACGTCCGCGGGCTCGCCGGGCACATCAGCTGCGGGCAGGCCATCGCGGGCGACGGCGCGTTCGCCGTGGCGATGCTCGCGGATCTTCCGGGCGAGCTCGCCCGCCACGGGGCCTGGTTCTACCGGCGCGCCCACTGGGAGGCCGGCGCCATCGGGCACGCCCTCTACCTGGAGGCCGAGAGCGACGGGCTCCGCGGCACCGGCATCGGCTGCTTCCACGACGAGGACACCCGCGTTTCGCTCGGCATCGCGCCGTCGAGCGGATGGGTGTCGCTCTACCACTTCACGGTGGGCGGCCCCCTCGAGGACACGCGCCTGCGCACGCTCGCGCCCTATGGGCACCTCGACACCGCGCCGGGTTAGGTTCGCGCCGCTCATGAACAACTGGGTCCGCCTCCGATCGTGCCGCTCGCTCCCCGAAGCGCACCTCGTCAACACCGAACTGATGCGCGCGGGCATCCAGTCCGAGGTCCGGGGCGAGGCGCGCGCGCCCCTCGCGGGCGAGATCCCGTTCGCCGACGCCCGCGTCGAGGTCTGGGTCGTGAGCGACGGGCTGGTGTCCGCCAACTCCCTGCTCGCCGAGATCGAGGCCGCGAGCGAGGGGCCGGCCCGCACCTGCCGCAAGTGCGGGGAGGAGAACCCGCCGGCGTTCGAGCTCTGCTGGTATTGCGGCACCGATTTCTAGAGGCTTCCGGTCGGGTCGACCGCGGTTAGGCTACCGAGATGCCCCGCCTCCTTCCGCTCGCTCCCCTCGCCGCGCTCCTCCTCGTCGCCGCCTGTGACCGCGCCGTAGCGCCGCCGACCGAGGCGCCGCCCACGGAGGCCCCGAGCGCCGCGGTCACGCCGCCGACGCTGGACGGGGCCCC